>JBBSRF010000004.1:0-29918 GCA_038243335.1 Sphingobacteriales bacterium | reverse complement strand
ATATTAGTTGCAACACACTGTGAGGATGAAGCTACTATTCGAGAGAGTTTAGCAAAATTCAAATCTCAATATGGCGAAGAATTAACCATTGACATGCATCCTTTAATTCGAAGTGCTGAGGCATGTTATAAATCTTCCTCACTAGCGGTTGAATTAGCTAAAAAACATCAAACTCGTTTACATATTTTACATATTTCTACTGCTAAAGAATTAGAATTATTCGATAATACCATAGAATTAGCGGATAAGAAAATAACTGCTGAAGCTTGCGTTCATCACCTATGGTTTAACGACCAAGATTATGCGAAAAAAGGAAATTTTATCAAATGGAATCCTGCAATAAAAACAGCAGCAGATCAAAATGCATTACTAGAGGGAGTTTTAGCTAATAAAATTGATGTTATAGCTACAGATCATGCTCCACATACCTTGGCAGAAAAACAACAATCCTACAATAAAGCACCAGCCGGCGGACCATTAGTACAACATGCTTTACCTGCATTGATAGAAATGCATTTAAAGGGGAAAATTACTTTAGAAAAAATTGTTGAAAAAACAGCACATAGTGTTGCTACCTGTTTTAATGTGGAAAAGCGAGGATATATTAGAGAAGGTTATTGGGCAGATTTAGTTTTAGTCAACTTAAATGATCCTTTTAAAGTTACTCCACTAAATATTTTTTATAAATGTGGATGGTCGCCTTTTGATGGCCAAACTTTCCAAGCTAGTGTCACTCACACTTTTGTTTCGGGTAATTTAGCTTATCAAAATGGTAAATTTGTGACTAATGAGTTAGGAAAAAGATTAAGTTTTGTTAGATAGTTGCTTTATTGTCATATCGAATGAGCAAAGCGACGAGATATCTTTTTTAGATTTTGTTTAAAATTTGCCAGTGCTAAAAGAATAGCAGCTTTCTCCTAACGTCGAAATGACGTGATTTTAATAAAAATTATGAAAGATAAGGTCATTTCGGAATCGCTAGTTAAAGCATCAATATTATTTGGTATTAGTATATTCATATTTATTTGGGGTTTTTATCCAAACCTAGTACTACACACCTATTCAATTGGTATTTATCCTTACATTTCTATTGCTTTAAGATGGATTAGTTCAATTTTCCCTTTCGCTATAGGCGATTTTTTGTATGCGATATTAATACTTTACATCCTTTATTTGATTATTAAATTCTTTTGGCGAATTAAAAAGAATGGCTGGAAAAAAACGGATCGAATTAAAGTCCCAGTTTCAATTATTAATACACTATTAATTTTCTACATCAGTTTTAAATTAATATGGGGTTTAAATTACTCCAGACCAAGTATATCTCAGCAATTAAATATTGACAAAGAAAAATATACGATTAAGGATTTGATAATTTTAAGCGATTATTTTGTGAAAAAGACAAATAATTTAAAACTGCAAATCCAAAGGCAAGGCAAAATACCGAGCTATAACGTTAAACAACTCGAAAATATTTCTACTGAAGCCTATTTGAATCTTACAAAAAAATATCCAATTTTAAATTATAGAAGTCCGAATTTAAAGCCAGTAACCAGTTCTTTATTAACTTCCAAAGCTGGCATATCAGGTTATTACAATCCTTTTTCTGGCGAAGCTAATTTAAATATGAGCCTACCAGGTTTTACTAAACCCTATGTTTCTTGTCATGAAATTGCACACCAATTGGGAATTGCTTATGAAGATGAAGCCAATTTGGTTGGTTATCTGGCCGCAAGTAACAGCTCAAATATTTACTTTCAGTATGCAGCCAATTTTGAAATGCTTAAGTATGTACTCAACGAAATTGGAATGAAATCTAATGAAGATTATCAATTTATATATAATCAGATTTTACCTAGTGTTTTTGAAGATTTTAAAAAAGAGAGAGAATTTTGGCAGAAAAATGATAGCAGTATGAATGCTTACATGGATTTCACTTTCGACAGTTTTTTGAAATTAAACAACCAACCAAAAGGAATAGAAAGCTACCAAGACATCGTTATTTGGTTATGGAATCTGCATAAGAAGGAAGTCAGAGGTCTGACGTCAGATGACAGATGATTTAAAGGAATAGGATAATAGAAAAAATCCTCCGACTTCGGACTTCGGACTATTTGAACTAACCATGTATCGCTTCTTTTTTACCGAAATTCTGTATCAATTCTCCTTCAAATGCTAGCCATTCTTTCCAACGCTCATCTACGTTAACATCAATCGTATATTTACGTGCAAAATTTAAAAAAGTAGTATAATGACCAGCTTCTGAAACCATTAAATCATGATAAAATCTAGCTAATTCCTTATCTTGTATATTTTGAGATAGCACTCTAAAGCGCTCACAACTTCTAGCTTCAATCATTGCAGCGAATAACAACCTTTCTATAAATGCATTATTGCGTGAGCCATCTTTTTTGCAAAATTTTATTAGTTGTCCAACATAATCATCCTTACGACCGCGACCTAAAGTATAACCTCTTTCTTTAATTATATTAACCACTTGTTGAAAATGTTCCATCTCTTCTAAAGCGATCAAAGTCAATTCATCAACTAGATCTTGATGTTCGCAGTTGTCCGCAATTAAATTAATCGCATTTATAGCAGCTTTTTGCTCACACCAAGCATGATCTGTTAAAATTTCTTCTAAATTTGATTCAGCAATATTCGCCCAACGTGGGTCTGTCAATAATTTTAATCCTAGCATTTTTTAAAAGCAATAGTTGATTTAAGAATTAGTCAAAATTAAACATAATAAATAGAGTTTGCCAATAGCACAAAAACTCTTTAATTTAATCACCATTAATTATGCAAAAAAAGAATTTATTAATTATTGGATTAGTTTGGCCAGAGCCAACATCTTCCGCAGCCGGAATAAGGATGATACAATTGATTAATTTGTTTTTAAATCAAAATTACGAAATCACTTTTGCTTGTGCAGCTACAAAAAGCGCTATTAGCTATGATTTAATCAAATTAGGTGTTAAGGAAGAAATTATAAAGCTAAACGACGAGAGTTTTAATCATTTCATCAAAGCATTACAACCAGAGATTGTGATGTTCGATAGGTTTATAATCGAAGAGCAATACGGTTGGCGTGTACGAAAAGAGTGCGAAAGAGCAATGACTATTTTAGATACTGAAGATTTACACTTTCTCCGCCATGCTCGTCAAAAGGCTTTAAAAACTGAAGCATTGGATTTATTTTCTGATTTAGCAAAGCGAGAAATTGCTTCAATTTTAAGGTGTGATCTATCTTTAATCATCTCTGAAGTAGAAATGGAAGTACTTACAGCACAATTTAAAATAGATTCTAATTTGCTTTTTTATCTTCCATTTTTAGAGGAAGAAGTTAGCCTAGATCAAATTAAAAACTGGATTCCATTTAACGATAGAGCTAATTTTGTTTTTATAGGCAACTTTTTACACGAACCAAATTGGCATACTGTACAATATTTAAAAACTAAAATATGGCCACTTTTAAGAAACAAATTACCTGGCACAAATCTTAATATTTATGGTGCCTACACCTCTCAAAAAGTTTTACAATTAAACAATCCTAAAGAGAATTTTAATGTTTTAGGCAGAGCTGAAGATGCAAAAACTATAATTGCTAAACATCGAGTTTTGCTTGCTCCTATTCAGTTTGGCGCTGGTGTTAAAGGTAAATTTATAGATGCCATGCAAGTTGGAACGCCTACAGTAACCACAACAATTGGTGCCGAAGCAATGAGAGGAGAATTAGATTGGAATGGTTTTATAGCACATGATATTGAACAATTTGTAAACCAAGCCGTAAAATTATATCAAGACAAAGAAATTTGGTATAATGCGCAACAAAATGGAGTTCAAATCATAAATCAACGTCACAACAAAACTAACTTTGAAATTGATTTTTATCATAGAATTGAGCAAATTTTTAAAGATTTAAATACCCATCGCCAACAAAATTTTATCGGACAAATCTTACATCATCATAGCAATCAAAGTACAAAATACATGTCTTTGTGGATTGAAGAGAAGAACAAGAAAAAGTCAGAAGTCATTAGTCCGAAGTCCGAGGACATGGTTTCATAAAATCTAGATAATGAAATTTCCAAATTAAAATATCTTATCTACCTACTTTAGACATCTGACATTTCAGACTTATTGACAACTTTCAAACAATTTTAAAATAACTAATTTGTAAATTTGCATTGTTATGGCAAAAATATCCATTAACCTGGCAACGGGCTCGTTTCAAAAAGAAGAAATTATAGTAGGCATAGATTTAGGAACCACCAATAGTCTGGTTGCTTATATCAATCCAGAAAACAACCCTCAGGTAATTAATGATATGGGAAAGGGCTTTTTAGTTCCCTCTGTAGTACATTTTAATGCTCATGGTGATGCCGAAGTTGGTAAAGAGGCAAAAGAATACTTAACAACCGATCCTACAAATACCATATTTTCTGTAAAAAGATTATTAGGGCGTTCATATCAGGATGTAGCAACTCATCAAGATGTTTTTAGCTATAAAATTATTGATGATGATAGTGATTCATTGGTTAAAATTAAAGCCGGAGATAAATTCTATACTCCTATTGAGCTTTCGGCAGAAATATTAAAAGAATTAAAAACTAGAGCAGAACATGCCTTAAAAACCCCAGTAAATAGAGCAGTAATAACAGTCCCGGCTTATTTTAATGACAGTCAGCGACAAGCTACACGCGATGCCGGTAAATTAGCAGGCTTAGATGTTTTGCGTATTGTAAACGAACCAACCGCAGCAAGTTTGGCTTATGGAATTGGCTTAGATCCTACCCAGCAAAAAACAATTGCCGTTTACGATTTAGGTGGTGGTACTTTTGATGTTTCCATCCTTCAAATCCAGAATGGAATTTTTGAAGTTTTAGCAACAAATGGCAATACATTTTTAGGTGGTGATGATTTTGATCGAGCTATTTTAAATTATTGGATAGAAAAAAATAAATTAGATTTTGCAACAATTGCGGCTGATAACATTTTAATGCAAACCTTGCGTTTACAAGCAGAAGCTGCAAAAAAAGCCTTATCTACTCAGAATTTATATAATGAAAAAGTTGGAGAAATCTGGTGTACACTAGACAGGATCACTTTTAACCATTTGATTGCAACTAAAGTTGAAGAAACAATTACATCTTGTAAGCAAGCTTTAAAAGATGCAGAATTAACAGTTGGCGATATTGATGAAGTGGTTTTGGTTGGTGGCTCTACTCGTACACCATATGTGAAACAAGCTGTAAGTAGTTTCTTTGGTCGTGAACCACACGACCAGATTAATCCAGATGAGGTTGTTGCCTTAGGCGCAGCGATACAAGCTGATATTTTAGCAGGAAATCGCTCTGATATTTTATTGTTAGATGTTACCCCACTTTCTTTAGGTATTGAAACGATGGGTGGTTTAATGGATGTAATCATTGCTCGCAATAGCAAAGTACCAACAAAAGCAGGAAGACAATACACTACCTCAATAGATGGGCAAGTAAATATGAAAATCTCAGTTTACCAAGGTGAACGAGATTTGGTAAAAGAAAACCGCAAATTAGCAGAGTTCGATTTAAAAGGAATTCCGGCTATGCCAGCTGGTTTGCCAAAAGTAGACATTAATTTTATGTTAAATGCTGATGGTATTTTAACTATACAGGCTATAGAATTACGCTCTGGTGTAAAACAAGAAATAGATGTAGTACCAAGTTATGGCTTAAGCGATGATACGGTTGAAAAAATGTTGATTGACAGTATAGAAAATGCAAAAAGTGATGTAGAACAACGCATGCTAATTGAAGCTAAAAGTGAAGGCGAACAATTGGTTTACACTGCAGAACGTTTCATTAAGAAAAATGGAAACATTTTAAATGAACAAGAACTTACTTTAACAATTGTAATTATTGCAGAATTAAAAGATGCTTTAGATAGCGGAGATAAAGATCGAATTTTGAAAAAAGCAGATGAATTAAACGAATATACTCGCCCTTTTGCAGAGCGATTAATGGATATGGCAGTTGGCCAAGCTATGAAAGGCAAAAGTATTGATGAGCAATAGAAAACTTTACAAGGATAAAAAAAGGCTCTTAAATTAAATTTAAGAGCCTTTTTGTTGTAATATTATCTTGAATTAAACGTTAAATCTGAAGTGCATAATATCCCCATCTTCAACTACATAAGTTTTACCCTCTACGCCTAATTTACCAGCTTCTTTACAAGCAGCTTCAGAACCTAGGGTTACAAAATCATTGTATTTGATCACTTCTGCACGGATAAATCCTTTTTCAAAATCAGTATGGATTACACCCGCAGCTTGTGGCGCTGTAAAACCTTTGGTAATTGTCCATGCTCTAACTTCTTGCACACCAGCAGTAAAGTAAGTGTACAAATCTAATAAGCGGTAGGCGGCTCTAATTAATTTATTTACGCCAGATTCTGTTAAACCAAGATCACCTAAAAATTCTTGTCTTTCTTCGTAAGATTCTAATTCAGCAATTTCAGATTCAATCTTAGCAGAAATGATTAATACTTCTGCATTTTCATTTTTGGTAGCTTCAATAACTTTTTCAGTATAAGCATTACCATTTAAAACAGCACCTTCTTCTACATTACAAACATACAATACAGGTTTTTGAGTAAGCAAACCCATCTCTTCTATAAAATCAAAATCGTCTTTGGGCAATGTTGCAGAGCGAACTGAATTTCCTGTTTCTAAATGAGCTTTTATGATTGTTAAAATATCAAAAGTTCTTTTGGCTTCTTTATCATTCTTAGCCATTTTTTCTACTTTTTGAATTCTTTTGGCAACTGTATCTAAATCTTTTAACTGCAATTCAGTATCAATAATTTCTTTATCCCGAATTGGATCTACAGAACCATCAACATGGATCACATTGCCATCATCAAAACAACGTAATACATGTATAATCGCACTTGTTGTTCTAATATTACCTAAAAATTGATTTCCTAAGCCTTCACCTTTGGATGCACCTTTAACTAAACCAGCTATATCTACAATCTCTATGGTATTCGGTTGCACTTTATTAGGTTTAACCAATTCAGCTAATTTTGTTAAACGATCATCTGGGACTGTAATTACCCCAATATTTGGTTCTATTGTACAGAAAGGGAAATTCGCCGCTTGTGCTTTAGCGTTTGATAGACAGTTAAATAAAGTAGATTTACCAACATTCGGTAATCCAACTATACCACATTGTAATGCCATATTTTATAATTTATAATGTTTAAACTTTATAAAAAAAGTCTAATAATTTTAATTTGCGCAAAGATATCAATTTTTAAATCCTTTGCCTAGTAAATTTTAATTGTAATCTATGTAATGGCGTGTTAGTTTAACTCACAAAAAAAGCGTCTCGATAAACCGAGACGCTAAAAAAAGAAATATTATATTAAAATTTATTCTTTATTAGAAAGTGCTGCTTCAATACGATCTGCTAAATCTTGCAGATGATATTTTGTTAAAGAGTCAGACTGAGTATTTGAAGCTGACTTAATTGAGCCTTGTAATTCGCGTAATTGACCTTTCACTACAGACATTACATCAGTTTGTGCAGCACTTAAACCACTTGCACCACCTCTAGCTAATAATAACGCATTGGTAGCACTTGGAATTGGTGCTGGCTTAGCAATTGCAATTAATTTTTCTATGTATGCTTTTTGTAAATTACGACGATAAACGTCTATTGCAGTACCTGATTTTAATTCCGTGAGTATTGCACCATTTAAATCTGAAAATAAATCTGAAATTTTATAAGCATTAGCGCCATCAGTTGTTTCTGCTGCTATTAATTTAGTTAATGTACTTGTACTTAATAAACGACTTAAAGTTGGTGCTTGCAATTTAGAAATCACTTCTAATGGATTTCCTTTAATATTATCAAGAATAGCTTGATTTAATAACCATTTAGGCGTAGTAAACAATTGTGCATTTAAAAAATTCATTGCTTCCTTTTGAGTAGCAGCTGGTGTACGTTCGTAAATTAGCCCTACTTGATCTACTGTTTTAGGGTTCTCATAAATTCCACCCACATTTTTAGTTACATGCCCCATATAACGACCAAACTGAGCAGTTAATTGACCATACATCGTAGACAAATTATCATAACCTTCGCCCTTTTCTTTAGTCCATTCTGGCAAATTGGTTAAGATAACTTTAAGATTTTTAATACCATACTCGCTCGCTTTCATTGCATTATCACTCAAATCTTCATTTTGAGAATGAGGATCATCCGAGTTCGTCTCAGTACCAAACCATAAACGTCTATTTTTAGCTGATTCAAGAGTCATTTTGTCTAAAATAGCCTTTTCAGATTCAATTGATTTATTCTCTGGAAAATATTTATAACCCCATTCGATTGCCCATTTATCGTAATCACCAATGCGAGGATACAAACCACTCTTAGTAATGTTATCTTCTGGTTGCGCAACATAGTTGAAACGAGCATAATCCATAATTGATGGCGTATGTCCATTTGCTTCAACCCACTTTTTGTTACGTAATAACTCTACAGGAGTTGTAGAACTTGACCCATAGTTATGACGTAAGCCTAAAGTATGCCCAACTTCGTGAGAAGAAACAAAGCGAATTAAATCGCCCATTAGCTCATCACTGAATGTCATTTTACGAGCTCTTGAATCTACTGCTGCAGTTTGGATCATATACCAATCTCGCACTAAACTCTGAACGTTATGAAACCAATTTACATGACTTTCCATAATTTCTCCAGAACGTGGATCGGAAATACTTGGTCCACTTGCATTAGCAATTTCTGATGGCTTGTAAACAATTGCAGAGTGACGAGCATCATCTAAACTCCAAGTAGAATCTTGTGCTTTAGTAGGTGCTTCTTTTCCCATAACAGCATTTTTGAAACCCGCTTTTTCAAAAGCTTTAGACCAATCATTAACACCTGCAATTAAATAAGGTATCCATTTTTTTGGTGTAGCTGGGTCAATATAAAAAATGATTGGTTTTTGTGGCTCAACCAACTCCCCTCTCTTATATTTAGCCATATCTTCTGGCTTAGGCTCTAAACGCCATCTTTTAATTAATTCGATATCTTTAACACCTTGTGGATTAAGGTCAAAATCCGTATAGCCAACAGTAAAATAACCAACTCTTGAATCAAAATAACGAGCCTTCATAGGTGTTTTTGGCAAAATAACCAAGGAAGAATTTAATTCTATTGTAGAAGAGCCACTACCCGCACCACCACTCGGTGGTCCACCAAATGGAGAAGCAGCTGCAGTTTGACTATATGTCTTTACTACATTAATTTCAACGTTAGTTGGGAAAGTACGCACACCCAGAATATAACTACGGTCTGATTGTTGAGCGCCTAACCTAAATCTGGTTTTTGCAGCTGGAGAGCTGAAATAGAAAATTTCATTATCACTATTGATATAATTAGTCATATCAATAACACTAGCTGTTTTCTCTGGATTATATGCAGCAATGTTAAATGAAGCTGCAATTGCTTGAATGTTCGAATTATTTAAGGATTGAAACATTGAAGTTGTACTATCTGCACCATAAGTTCTAAAACTTACTTTACGTAAAAAAATACGGTCATTTGGACCTTTTTCGAAACGGATTACAGAACTACCAATTTGGTCTCCAGCATATCCTTGAGCGGCACGAACATCTGCACCAGACTTTGAAATACGATTTACAACTAAAATATCTCTTCCAAGTATAGAATTATCTATTTCAAAAAAATATTTATCTTCAATTTTATGAGTTGTAACCATCCCTTTGCGGGTAATTGCTTTATTTGTAATTACTGTTGCATAAGGTTTTGGTTGAGCTGATATACCAGAACCTAATGCACTGCCAGGTCTTCTAGTCGTATCAGCACTAGCACTCCCAACTGGTGGTCTAACTTGAGCGTTTGCTGTAGTTATTACACCAACCGTTAATAAAATGGTTAGTAGGTTTTTTTTCATGAATGAATAATTAAATTAGTTAATCTAACGTAAATATAACGTAGTGCGAGCTGATAGGATTATAGTACATATAACTTTGTAGTTACATAGAAAAATTATGGTTAAAATGAGATTAATGTAACATTTTAAAGAGCATTTCTTTTAAAAGTTCTCCATCAGTTGTATTACCTGTACTTTCTAAACCTTTACTCTTTAAATCGTATGCTCTTAATAAACTAATAATTTCAAATGTTTTCGAATCATTAAATGTTCTAGCTGCCATTTCATAATCCTTAATAAAATACGGGCTAACACCAAGTTCTCTAGCTGCATCATTTTTATTGGATAAATAGTGATATTTTAAAATTTTAGTAAAATAAGAATTTAGATTTGCCATTACCATTACCATAGGATTAGCTTTTGGGTTAGCAGCAAAGTAATTTATAATTTGATTGCATTTTAAAACATTTCGCATAGCTAAAGCTTTTTGCAGCTCGAAAACATTATATTCTTTACTTATTCCTATATTTTTTTGAATATGTTCTGTGGTAATTGTAGTTTCTTGATTGAAATTTAAAAACAATTTTTCAATCTCATTAGCTATTTTAGATAAATCTGTTCCTAAATATTCTGCCATTAGTGCTGCGGCTTGTGGCGCAATTTTGTAACCCTTTTCTTTAATATGTTCTTCAATCCATGGCATTAATTTATAATCCCTCACCAAATCTGATTGAAAAACTATCCCGCTTTTATTAATTGACTTATAAATTTTTTTACGTTTATCGAAATTGGCATATTTATAGGCAAAAACTAAAATAGTGCTTGGCAATGGTTTCTCGAAGTAATTTAAAACAAACTCTATTTCTTTGCTAGTACCTTCAGTTTCTTTTGCCCATTTTAGATCTTGTGCTTCTTTAACAATAATCAGTTGATATTCTGACATCATCGGGTAGCGCTTAGCAGCATTTAATATAGTTGCCATATCTGTATCTTTTCCATACAATACAGTCTGATTAAAACCTCTTTCTGCATCGCTCAAAATATTATTCTCCATATAATCTACCACTTGGTCGATGTAATATGGCTCCTCGCCTTGCAATAAATACAAAGGCTTGAATTTTTTAGCTTTTAAATCTTTAATAATTTCTACGGCACTCATTTTTGTAAATTTACAATTTTAGATTTACGATTTTTGCTTTATACATTAATGTGAGTAAATTTTGGCTTTGTGCTTTACACTTTCTACTTTTGGTTTAAATGTTTAACCCTATTCCGCTCAATCTTCCAAATCATAATTTTAAAATTACCAAAAGGGACAATGTGATTTTTATTTTTGATGAAATTCGGAAAAAGCATTTGGTTTTAACACCCGAAGAGTGGGTTCGTCAACATTTCATTCAATACCTTATTAATGAAAAAAAATTCCCATCTACCTTACTACAAATTGAAGGCGGTTTAAATTTGAATCAAACTAAAAAACGAAGTGATATTTTAGTTTATAATAATTTGGGAGAAAAAATAATGGTGATTGAATGTAAAGCAGCAAGTGTAGCCCTAACTCAGTCTACTTTTGATCAAGCTTCAAGGTATAACTCTGTATACAAAGCTAATTGGCTAGTAGTTACAAATGGATTAAATCATTGTTACGCCAAAATTGACCATATTAATGAAAAATTTTCGTTTGTAGCAGAATTACCAAATTATAAAGATTTGTAATTAAGTAAGTACCAAAATTGATATTATTTTATAAGTTTTACAGCCGTTACAGAAAAAAAATATTTACCCAAATCATAACCTTTAAAATCAGCAACGCTGATGTATTTTACATCTCCACGCTTGCCTTGCTTGTACATGTTCCCCGTAATTATGTAATTTTTATTGGGTATTAAATCTTTCTCTAAATCTGGCGGTACAATTCCGTCTATTTGTAACTGAATATAATTTAATATGGAACCAGATACTCGTGTATTATCGTTATAACCTACAAAAGTTGCAATTTTAAAATTTGTTTCGTTTAACAGCGTATCTCTTAAAGTCTTTAACTGAAAAGGCATATCTTGTAAAAAATTAGGTTCGTTACTCCAATTAATTACAGCATGCTTAAACTTATCTGTTGTAGCTTCTTGAATAACTTCGTCTTTAGACCAATCTGGATTAGCTTTTACAAACTCACTTACTTTTTGCTCTACAAAAATAGTTGAAGCAGCGTTTTCATCCTTATCTGGCGTACTAATACATGACGAAATACTTGCTGCAACAATTAAACCTAAAATTAGCTTTCTCATTTTTTATTAAATTGATTATTCTTATAAAGCGTTTAAGCTTTCAGTGATAGTATTTATTTTCGATTCAGCATCTGCTTTTTTGTTGCGCTCATTCTCTATAATCTCTGGTTTAGCATTTTGCACAAATCTTTCATTGCTTAATTTAGCATCAACAGATTTTAAGAAACCTTGTAAATAATCCAATTCCTTAGTTAATCGCTCTTTTTCTGCTTCTAAATCTATATTTTCATTTAGAACGATAAAAAATTCATCGTTGCCTACCATAAAACTAACCGCACCAGCAATTTTATCATTTACCAATTCTAATTCGCTAACGTTAGCCAATTTAAAAATTACATCAGCCCAATTTTCATATACTAAACCCGAGTTAACTTTTATACTTAAAGGCAAGGAATCCTTTGGAGAAATTTGACGCGTATTTCTAACATTTCTAATTTCAGAAATTACAGATTTAATCAGTTCAGTTTCTTTTAACAATTGCTCATTAATGTTTCCAATTACTGGATAATCAGCAACTATACAGCAATCCATCTCTTCACGTTCAACAAAAAGTTCGTCATGGTATAACTCTTCAGTTAAAAATGGCATAAAAGGATGCAATAACTTTAAGATTTCCTCAAAATATTTAATGGTTACTGCTTTAGTTTCAGCATCAATTGGTTGTTGGTAAGCAGGCTTAACCATTTCTAAATACCAAGCACAGAAATCATCCCAAACCAATTTGTATGTAGCCATTAAAGCCTCAGATAAACGATATTGTTTAAAATCTGCTTCAATTTCGGTTAATGCTTCGTTAAATCTATTTTCGAACCAATTAATAGCTTGCTTATTTGGATTTTCCAAACTCTCATCAACTTCCCAACCTTTTACTAAACGAAAAGCATTCCATATTTTATTGGCAAAGTTTCTGCCTTGTTCACAATAGGATTCATCGAACATTAAATCGTTACCAGCAGGCGATGACATTAACATCCCTACCCTAACTCCATCTGCACCATATTTTTCAATTAAACCAATTGGATCAGGCGAGTTACCTAAAGATTTAGACATTTTTCGACCTAATTTATCACGTACAATTCCTGTTAGGTAAACATTCGTAAATGGTTTTTTACCCATAAACTCATGCCCCGCAATAATCATACGAGCTACCCAAAAGAATAGAATTTCTGGAGCAGTAACTAAATCATTTGTTGGGTAATAGTAATTGATGTCTTTATTGTCAGGGTTTTTAAACCCATCAAAAACAGAAATTGGCCACAACCAAGACGAGAACCAAGTATCCATTACATCTTCATCTTGTTTTAAATCAGAAGGTTTAAGGTTTCGGTTTTCTTTTTGGGTTTTTTCAAACGCTTCATCTAATGTTTTAGCAATTACAAAAGTGCCATCAGGTAAATACCAAGCTGGTATTCTTTGTCCCCACCACAACTGACGAGAAATATTCCAATCGCGAACATTTTCCATCCAATGGCGGTAAGTATTCTCGAATTTATTAGGAATTAAATTTACTTCACCGTTCAACACATCGTCTAATGCTGGTTGTGCAAAATCTTTCATTTTCACAAACCATTGCAAAGAAACTTTAGGCTCAATAACCGCATCTGTTCTTTCAGAAAAACCAATTTGCGATTTATAATCTTCAACTTTTTCTAAATTACCGGCTTCTTCTAACATTTTAGCGATTTTTTTTCTCGCTACAAAACGATCTTCACCAACTAAAATTTCTGCTTTTTCGTTTAGTTTGGCATCATCATCTAAAATATCTATAAATGGCTCTAATTTGTATTTTAAACCTAATTCATAATCATTATTGTCATGCGCAGGTGTAACCTTTAAGCAACCTGTACCAAATTCCATATCTACATACTCATCGGTCATTACTTTAATTTTACGACCGATTAATGGAATACTAACTTCCTTACCTACTAAATGCTTAAATCTTTCATCGTTAGGATTTACAAAAATTGCAGCATCTGCCATTATCGTTTCTGGACGAGTAGTTGCAATCGTTACATAGTCCGAAGTCTGAAGTCCAGTGTCTGAAGTTTCGTTAACCACAAAATACTTGATATAATATAGTTTTGAGTTCACCTCTTTACGAATTACTTCTTCATCAGAAACTGAAGTTTTCCCTTGAGGATCCCAATTTACCATTCTATATCCACGATAAATCAAGCCTTTTTTATAAAGATGGATAAACGAATCAATTACGGCTTCAGACAAATCCTCTTCCATGGTAAAACGTGTACGATCCCAATCACAACTCGCGCCTAATTTCTTTAATTGATCTAAAATAATACCACCGTATTTCTCTTTCCACTCCCAAGCATATTTCAAAAACTCCTCCCGAGAAAGATCTTTTTTATTAATTCCTCTTTCTTTAAGCATCGCTACAACTTTAGCTTCAGTAGCAATAGAAGCATGGTCGGTTCCGGGAACCCAACATGCATTTTTACCTTGCATACGAGCCTTACGAATCAACACATCCTGAATAGTATTATTTAACATGTGCCCCATGTGCAAAACACCAGTAACATTGGGTGGCGGAATTACAATGGTATAAGGCTCACGCTCATCTGGTTCAGAATGGAAAAACTTTTTGTCTAACCAATAGCTATACCATTTATCTTCAGTTTCTGTACGATTGTATTTTGTAGAAATGCTCATTTATATTTTAGTATCAAATTTAGCTTGTAAAAGTACATTTTTAAGGCGAAAATTTTAAATCCATTTTAAGGATTAAATTGATTTTGAAAGATCAAGATAAGAGGAAATGAAATTTAGAATCTAATTTTCTGAATTCTAATTGCGTTCAATATTGCTAAAAAAGCAACGCCTACATCAGCAAAAACAGCTTCCCACATGGTCGCTAAACCACCAGCGCCTAAAACTAAAACAATAGCTTTAACAGCGAATGCTAATCCTATATTTTGATAAACAACTTTCTTTGTAGCCTTACCAATTTTAATAGCTGTAGCAATTTTACTTGGCTGGTCATTTTGTATTACAACATCGGCAGTTTCTATAGCAACATCGCTACCCATAGCACCCATAGCAATACCTAAATCACTTAATGCTAAAACTGGCGCATCGTTAATCCCATCACCTACAAAAGCTACAACTCTGGTTTTATCATTTTTAATTTCTTCTAATCTTTTCACCTTATCTTCAGGAAGCAAATCGCCATAAGCTAAATCAATACCTAATTCTTTAGCCAGTTTTTCTGTAATTGAAGCTTTATCACCACTTAACATTATAATTTTATCTACACCAACATCATGTAATGATTTTATTGCTTGTTTTGCATCAATTTTAACTTCATCGGCAATAGTAACATAACCTGCATACTTATCATCAACTGATAATAAAACAATAGTTTCAACTTGTTTATCTATTTCTGCTGGATAAGTAATTTTTAATTTTCTAAAAAGTTTAGCATTTCCAGCTCCAATTTTTTGCCCATCTATTATTGCAGTTAAACCATGACCAGCGATTTCTTCTACATGACTAACTTTTTTTAGTTTTTTATCGCCATAATTACTAACGATAGCTTTTGCAATTGGGTGCGTTGATTGACTTTCTATCGACGCTAGAATGCTCATAAACTCATTCTCCTCAATTTCACTTTTCAGCTCCTTTAACTTGAAAACACCGTGAGTTAAGGTCCCGGTTTTATCCATAACCACAGTATTAACCTGAGTAATGACATCTAAAAAATTAGAACCTTTAAATAAAATTCCATTGGTAGATGCTGCACCGATTCCACCAAAATACCCCAATGGGATAGAAATTACCAAAGCACAAGGGCAAGAAATTACCAAGAAAACCAATGCTCTATACAACCAAGTATTAAATTGGTAATCTACTACAATAAAAAAAGGAATTAGCACTAAAGCAACTGCTAGAAAGAAAACAATTGGTGTATATATTTTAGCAAACTTTCTAATAAACAATTCTGTTTTCGCTTTGCGTGAAGTAGCAGATTGCACCATTTCTAAAATTCTAGACAAAGCACTATCTGCAAATTTTTTACTCACTTTTAGCGTAATTACTTTGTCCAAATTTAACATTCCAGCTAAAACAGTTTCACCCTTTCTAAAAGTTTTAGGTGTACTTTCTCCAGTTAATGCAGCCGTATTAAAGCTTGCATTTTCACTTATCAGTTCTCCATCTAAAGGTGCTTTTTCACCTGCTTTCAATTGAATTATTTCGCCAATTTCAACAGTTTCTGGCTCAACAGTTTCATATTTATCATTTCGATAAACACTTGCTGTATCTGGCCTAACATCAAGCAAAGCTTTAATATTACTTTTTGCTTTATTAACTGCAGCACCCTGAAACAATTCTCCAATGGTATAAAATAGCATTACAGCAACTGCTTCTGGATATTCGCCCAAAGCTAAAGCTCCAATAGTTGCCAAAACCATTAGTAAAAATTCAGTGAAAATCTCTCCTTTTATTATCGTATTAAAAGCTTCTTTAATAACAGGATAAGAAACTGGAAGATAAGCCAATACATACCAGAAAACGCGAGTATAATTGGTGAAAAAATCAATCTTTAAATAATCAAATACAATTCCACTTAGCAGTAAAACCAAGCTAAAAATTGCTGGAAGATATGTTTTTAAGGCTGAACTATTTCCATGGTCGTGGTCGTGATCATGGTCACCTTCATTATGTGAAGGATTGTGACCGCAACAGCCGTCATCTTGTAAATTATGTTGATTTGTTTCTTTGTTCATATATTATTTAGAATAATTCAAAATTATAAAATTATTATTTAAAGAATCGGTTTATATAAAAATTTTAACAACAACACAATAAATACTGTTAAAATATGTTAAATAGATATTAAAACTAATCAATATGAAATCTTTTAGATTAACCTTATTAAGTGTAGATTTTTTCCGAAGAATTGGTTTAAGCAAAATTTATTACTGGTTTAATAGGTAATTTTTTTATTAACATTAAAATTATTAACTAGTAATTTCTTACTTTTCATCTTTTAATTTTATTTAAAATATGAAAATTCAAATCAAAAACTATTTTGCAGTTTTAGGAATTTTAGCAGTTAGCTTATCTAGCTCTGCACAAACAAATTCTAAAAAATACATTGATCCGGCTAACATGGATTTAAGTGTTAAACCTGGTGATGATTTTTATCAATATGCAAGCGGAAATTGGGTTAAGAAAAATCCTGTACCTTCAAAAGAAACCCGTTGGGGATCTTTCAATGAACTTCGTGAATTTAATTCACAAGCTGTTAAAAGCTTAGTAGAAAATGCCTCAGCTGATAAAAATGCACCTGCAGGCACAGTTAAAAGACGTGTTGGCGATTTTTACGCTGCCGCAATGGATAGTTTAACCATAGAAAAATTGGGCTACACACCTATTAAAGCAGATTTAGAAAAAATTAAGCAAGTTAACTCTATTCAAAGTCTTTTAGATCAGGTTGCTTACATGCGTACATCTGGTATTGGCGGACCAATGTTTGGCTTAGGTGTTGGGCAAGATAGAAAAAATGTAACCCAATATTTGGTAAACATTTCACAAGGCGGTACAACTTTAAGCGATAGAGATTACTACTTAAAAGATGACCCTCAAAGTGTAAAGATTAGAAATGCTTACCATATTTATATGGTAACTTTATTTAAGCTTATTGGTAATAATGACGCTGTTGCAGAACAAAAAGCTAAAACCGTTTTCGATTTGGAAAAAACTTTTGCAGAAGTGCAAATGAGCAGAATTGAAATGCGTGATCAATATAAAACCTATAATAAATTAATTATTGCTGAATTCAGCAAAATAACACCTTTAATTAATTGGAAAACTTATTTGCCAAAATTCAAAATTAATGGTCAAGACACAGTTTTAGTTAACTCATTGTCTTTCTTTAAATCATTAAATGGAATGCTAACTAGCGTACCAATTACAGATTGGAAAACTTACTTAGAATGGAATATATTAAAAGGTGCTGCTAGTTCATTGAGTTCCCCATTTGTAAATGCAAGTTTTGCATTTACACAAGCACAAACTGGACAAAAAGTACAAACGCCACGTTGGCAAACCATGTCTTCTCTTACAGATCGGACTATTGGTGAATTATTAGGTCAGCTTTATGTGGCTAAATATTTTAAACCAGATGCTAAAGTACGTATGGATTTAATGATAGAAAATCTACGTAAAGCTTTCGAAATCCGTATCAATGGTTTAGAATGGATGAGCGATGTGACAAAGAAAAAAGCATTAGAAAAACTTCATGCATTTACACCTAAAGTTGGTTATACCACAAAATGGCAAACCTATACTGGCCTGGTTATTAATAGAGGCACTTACTTTCAAAACTTACGTAATGCAGGTGTTTGGGGTTATAATGAAAATATAAGCCGATTAGGCAAACCAGTTGATCGTACACGCTTCGGTATGACTCCACCTACAGTTAATGCCTCATACAGCCCAACAATGAATGAAATTGTTTTCCCTGCTGGGATTTTACAATTCCCTTTCTTTGATCCAAATGCGGATGACGCCGTGAACTATGGCGGTATTGGCGCAGTAATTGGACATGAAATGAGCCATGGTTTTGATGACACTGGTAGCCAGTATGATAAAGATGGTAACCTTAAAAATTGGTGGTCTGATGAAGATCGAGCTAAGTTTAACGAGAAAACAAAAGCTTTAGGTGATCAATTTAGTGCTTACACAGTTGTTGATACCATTCACGTTTTGGGTAAATTAACAATGGGCGAAAACATTGGAGATTTAGGTGGATTAAATGCGGCATATACTGCTTTTAAAATGACTAAACAAGGTCAAGGCGATACAAAAATTGATGGTTTTACACCAGATCAACGTTTCTTCCTATCATGGGCTCAAGTGTGGAGAGGTAATATTTTACCTGAAACAGCAGCTCAGTTAATTAAAACAGATTCACATTCCCCTGGCCCTTACCGTACTATTGGTGCACCAGTAAACATGGATGCTTGGTATACTGCATTTGATGTTAAACCTGGAGATAAATTGTACAAAAAACCTGAAGATAGAATAAGGTTATGGTAATATTAAACTAATCGTCATTGAGAGGCACGAAGCAATCTTAAAACATAAGTAATACATTCGCTTTAAGATTGCTTCGTGCCTCGGAATGACGACTTTTAGAAATACTTTTCTTGTACTTTTTTTGGCAGCTTAGCCAATACCAAAGCTCTAGAAGTTGTAATTCTTTTTTTCAACTCCACATCATTTAACACTTCTAAACCTGCAATTTGCACCCATTGTCTTTTAGCTAAATGAAAAGCTTGCTGAATACCATCACGAGCGGTAAGCTCATCAAATTCTTCTGGGCTACATTTAGTTGAAAATCGATTGCCTTCCTCTATCGCAATAATTACAAAGATTTTTTCTTCAATCATAAAACATAGATGATCCCATTTCATACCTTCTGTTGTGCCAGGCAAGCTTAGACAATATTCTCTAAAAGTTTCTACATCCATTTTAAAAAGTATAATGACTAGGCTAAAAGATTATAGCCAAGTCGATTTAAGATATTGCTAATTTAAAAACTTATTTTTGAAGTATGAATATCCTTACCAAAACTGCCGATGGTTCTAATACATTGTTTAACGAAACCATTGGTGAGCATTATCACTCTTCACATGGAGCTTTACAAGAAAGTAAACATGTTTTTATTGATGCAGGGTTGAAATTTGCAATAGAAAAAAATCCAAATCAAGAAATTAATGTTTTAGAAGTTGGTTTTGGAACTGGATTAAATTTTATCTTAAGTTTTGCATATTGCGAAACGCATAATACTCATTTAAATTACACAGGTGTTGAAGCTTATCCACTTTCACAAGAAGTAATCGAAGAAATGGATTATAAACAATATGTTTCCAAAGAAATTTGGGAGAAATTTGTCTCTAAATATGATGAAGCTTTGGTAAACAAACAAAGCCTATCCTCCCATTGCGAACTAACTATAGCATATAATACCTTAATTGATTTTAAAAGTAAAGCCATATTTGATGTAATTTATTACGATGCATTCTCAGTTCAGCATCAACCAGAAATGTGGACTAATGAAATGATTGCACACGCTTGTAGTTTTCTAAAAGTTGGAGGAATTTTTGTAAGCTATGCCATAACTGGAAACTTAAAAAGAGCAGTAAAAAGTGCTGGGTTTAAAATTGAAAAGCTTCCTGGAGCACCAGGAAAAAGAGAAATGTTGAGAGGAATAAAACAATGACCCGATTCTGAATAGTATTTAAATTGAATAAAGCATTACTAACATCAGCCAAAACGATTATATTTAAAATATGAAATCAATATCATTGCCATTTATCGCCAAATTAGCTTTGGTACTTTTGTCGATCTTGATGTTAGGCTACTTAGCAATAATGGGAAAGACATTACTTGCGCCATTACTTTTCTCCTTGCTAATGGCTTTTTTATTACTTCCATTTGGCAATTTTTTAGAAAGAAAACTTAGATTTAAGAGAAGTTTAGCCGCAATAACGGCTGTAATTTTGATGATCGCAGTTTTATATGGCATCTTATATTTTTTAGGTAACCAATTAGGTGAGTTATGGGCAGATTGGCCTTTATTAGTAAAACAAGTAACCACTGCTTTTCATGATATTCAACTATGGATTTCCAAGACTTTTCATGTCAATACAATTAAACAAAAATCATATCTATCCGATGGTATTGAGAAATCATTAGCAACCAGTGCTATTGTTATTGGTACTACAATTTTAACCTTATCTTCAAGTTTGTTATTTCTCGCATTTACACTTCTATTTACTTTCTTTATTTTAAATTATCGCAACTTATTATATAATTTTTTAACAGCTGTTTTTGCAGAAGAGCATAAAGCGAAAGTATCAGAGATTGTTAAAGAAATACAGCGAATAATTAGAAAATATGTAACTGGATTATTCTTACAGATGTTAATTGTTTCCTCTTTAATGATGATTACATTATCTCTATTAGGTGTAAAATATGCAATTCTGTTAGGTTTAATTGCTGGAATCTTCAACATCATACCCTATTTAGGCATCTCTACAGCATTAATAATCAGTACTTTAATCACTTTTGCAACAGCAGGAGCGTCTCAAGCATTGTTTGTTGTATTTGCTTTTATTGGAGTTCATACATTAGATGGGAATATTTTAATGCCATTAGTTGTAGGCTCTAAGGTTAAAATAAATGCACTTTTTGCTTTCATTGGTATTATTATCGGAGAAATGATTTGGGGAATATCAGGGATGTTTTTATGTATTCCTTATTTAGCAATGCTAAAAATTATTTTTGAAAGAGTTGATGGATTACAGCCTTGGGGTGCACTATTAGGCGAAGAAAATAAATCTCCACGAAAAAGAAGAACTTATAAAATTACTAAAAATATTAAATTAGAAGATGCTGAATAATTAATAATAAAAAAATAGAATGATGATTTAAAACAATGGAAGATAAAGAAGACAGGTCTCCACATATATTAAATACTTCTGCCAACTTACTTGGTTTTTGTTTTATCGTTTTAACTTCAGTTAAAATATCTAAACTTGAAGAATCTACTTTTATTGATGAAGGCGCTTCATTAGCTATAATTATTTTTATGAGTAGCTCTTTACTTTCTTTTCTAGCAATGCAAAGTAAAAATATACGTTCAACCAAGCTAGAAAGCTTGGCAGATATTTTATTTCTTTGTGGATTAATAGTACTTTTTATAACAACAATACTTATAGCTTTTAACGTTATTAAATAATATGCTTGCAAACACTTCACCTCCCACAACAACTAGTCCAGATACTGCTTTTTTAAGATTGCTAACTGTTTTAGATACATTACGTACCCAGTGCCCATGGGATAAAAAGCAAACCATGGAAACTTTAAGACATTTAACCATTGAAGAAACTTATGAACTTTCTGATGCCATTTTAGAAGGAGATATGCAGGAAATTAAAAAGGAATTAGGCGATTTGATGATGCATTTGGTTTTTTACGCTAGGATTGGAAGTGAAACTAATGATTTTGATATTACAGATGTTTTAAATGGAGTTTGCGACAAACTAATTAACCGACATCCACATATTTACGGTGATGTTAAGGTTAACAATGAAGAAGATGTAAAACGAAATTGGGAAAAAATTAAGCTTAAAGAAGGAAATAAATCTGTTTTAGGTGGTGTTCCTGTTGGTCTACCTGCATTAGTAAAAGCTAGTCGTATTCAAGAAAAAGCTCGTGGTGTTGGTTTTGATTGGGATAAAAAAGAGCAAGTTTGGGAAAAAGTTGAAGAAGAATTACAAGAATTTAAAGATGAATTTAATATCGCTGAAAACCAATATTTTGATATTGAAAAAGCTGAAGGAGAATTTGGCGATTTACTGTTCTCTTTAGTTAATTATGCACGTTTTATAAACATTAACCCAGAAAATGCTTTAGAAAAAACAAATAAAAAATTCATTAAACGTTTTCAGTTTTTAGAAAGCAAAGCAAAAGAAAATGGTAAAGCTTTACAAGATATGACTTTAGCAGAAATGGACATTTATTGGAATGAAGCCAAAAAATTATAATACTAAAATCCAAAAATTGGTTTTAATCAGAACTTATGTTTACCTATACCAAATTTTTCACTACCTTAATTATAAAAAATAATCTGCCATCTATCAATGGATAAAAATACTGAAAAGATAAATCTACTTCTGCTAAAGTTAGAAAACTTATTGCTAAAGCAACAAGGCTTCGAAGCTGAAATTAATAGTTTAAAACAAGAAGTTAAACAGCTACAATTTCCAGGCTCTGCTCCTATTTCGTATGCTCAAAAAACTTTTACTGAGGTTAGTCAACAAACAGAACCACAAGTTTTTATTCCTGAAAAAAATGCAGAACAAAATTTTAATACTCCATCAAAACCAATAGTTACATCTTTTAATAAACAAGATTCAAATTTTACAGATAAGTTTAATAAAAGAAGCTTTGTAAAATCTGATTTCGAAAAATTTATTGGAGAAAATTTAATTAGCAAAATCGGTATTTTAATTTTAATTATAGGTGTTGGTATTGGTGCAAAATATGCCATAGATAAAGAATTGCTTAGTCCACTAACACGTATTATTTTAGGGTATTTAATAGGTATTGGTTTAATGGGATTCGCTTTAAAACTTAAAGCCAAATATGAAAGTTTTAGTTCCGTATTACTGAGTGGCGCAATTGCAATTATGTACTTTCTTACTTATGCCGCATACGATTTTTATCAGTTAATCCCACAAGGACTAGCTTTTGCTTTAATGCTGATCTTCACTTCATTTACTGTAGTTGCGGCCATTAAGTACAACAAACAGGTCATTGCACACATTGGTTTAGTTGGTGCTTACGGAGTGCCATTTCTACTAAGCGATGGTTCTGGAAATGTTGCTGTATTGTTTTCTTATATGGCAATTATTAACATGGGTATTTTGATATTAAGCTTTAAAAAATATTGGAAACCCTTATTTTATCTCTCTTATGGAATAACATGGATAATTTTTGGATCTTGGTTAGCATTTAACTATAAAGATTTAATACATTTTCAGTTAGCAATTGGCTTTGCATCAATATTTTTCCTAACATTTTATATCAGTAATTTAGCCTATAAAGTTAGTAAAGCTGAAGTATTTGGCATTACCGATGTAATTCTACTACTCTTAAATTCATTCATTTACTATGGTATTGGCTTTTATATTTTAAGTGAAACTCATGAAGAATTGTTAGGTTTATTTACTTTGGCGAATGCGATAATCCACTTTGTGGTAAGTTTGATTATTTACAAACGTAAATTGGCTGATAAAAATTTATTCTATTTTATATTGGCAATGGTAATTACTTTCATTACTATGGCAGTTCCAGTTCAATTAAGCGGTAACTGGGTAACTATTTTTTGGGTTGCTGAAGCTACCATTTTGTTTTATTTAGGAAGAACAAAAAAAATAGTGATCTACGAAAAACTTTCTTTTCCACTAATAATTTTAGCTTTTTTAAGCCTATTAGAAGATTGGACTATTAACAATAGCGAATTAAATTATTTAGGAGATAACTATACTATTACCAAACCATTTTTAAACGTTGGCTTTTTAACAGCGGTTATTTTTATACTATGTTTTGGCTTTATGTATGTCATTAACAGAAAGCAAGCAGATTTAGAAAAAGCTGAAGGAATAAATAAAAGTTTAAGAGATATTTTAAATTTCTTAATTCCTAGTATTTTAATTGGTGTAGTTTATTATAGTTTTAGAATTGAGTTGGCGATTATTTTCAGAAATGTATTCGAGATTACAAAAATTAATACAGCGCCAAATAATAGATCAATTTACTACGAGTACAATTTTGATTATATGAACTTTAAAACTATAACTGTTTTAATTTACTCATTAATATTTGCTTCAATTTTAACTTACCTTAATGTTAAAAAAATTAAAAGTAGAGAATTAGGCATAGCTACTTTGATAATTAATACCATCACAATAATTGCATTTTTAACGCAAGGATTATTTGTATTAAGCGAGTTAAGAGAAACTTACATTACTCAAAACAATAAATACTTTATAAGTGGAATAGCAAATATTGGCATTAGATATATAGCATTGATATTTTTCGCATTAATAATCACCTCTTGTTACCAATTGGCAAAATCTGGCTTTTTTAAATGGAAGCTTAAAACCGCATTCGACTATTTACTTTATATAGCCATACTTTGGGTAATTAGTAGTGAACTTTTACATTGGTTAGAATTAAGTGGTCTAAAATCTGGTTATAAATTAGGTTTAACTATTTTATGGGGTGCATATTCATTGTTCTTAATTATAATAGGTTTATGGAAAAACAAAAAATATTTACGTATGAATGCAATTATATTATTTGCCATTACTTTGCTTAAGCTATTCTTATATGATATCTCTTCACTAGATACTATTTCTAAAACTATAGTTTTCGTATCGCTTGGCGTACTTTTATTAATTATATCTTTTCTTTACAACAAATACAAACACTTAATTATTGATGATGTTAAAGCTGAGAATTAAATTTATTGCTTTGTTTTTATTGGCTGCTGTAAATTTACAAGCACAAACAAACCAATATCGTTATAAACGCGATTTAAAAGATATAAACACTAAATGGCATAGCTTACAGTTACCAAATGAGATTTTTAAAAATGCACAAAGTGGATTAGCAGATTTAAGAATATTCGGTTTTAAAGGTAAAGACACTGTTGAAGTGCCTTATATTTTAGAGCAAAGCGCTGATCAAATAACCGATAGAGAAACTTCATTCAACATCATTAATCAAAGCAAAAATGAGAATGGCTTCTTCTATACCTTTCAGGCATTGGCAGCTACCAGCATTAACCAGATAAATCTCTCTTTTAAACAAGAAAATTTCGATTGGAGAGTGAAACTAGAAGGTAGTAATGATAATATAGAATGGTTTACAATTTTAAATAATTACAGAATTTTATCTATTAAAAACAGAAATACAGATTATAATTTCACACAATTAAATTTCCCTACAGCAAAATATAGTTATTTTAGAATGGGTGTAAAAGCGAATGAACAACCAGATTTAAATGCGACTAAAATTTTAAAAACAGATACACTTAAAGGAATATACAAAAATATTAATTATAAAAATTATCAATTATTTAATGATTCAAAAAATAAAAAAAGTATAATTAATATTGCTTTATCAAGCCCAAACTTCTTAACTCATGTAAAATTAAATGTAAAAAGTGATTACGACTTTTATAGGATTTTAAAAATAGAATTTGCCACAGATAGTTTCAAAACAGACAAAGGAATGCAATATAATTATTCCTCACTTTTTGATGGTACAATTAGTTCATTGGAAAATACTGAGTTTAGCTTTGCAAGCACTTTGGCATCTCACTTGAGAGTTACAATAGAAAACCATGATAATCCTCCTTTAAACCTAGCTTCTATTTCATTAAAAGGCCCAGTATACGAATTAGTTAGTCGATTTGATGAGCCAAACTTGAACTACGCCCTTTATTACGGAAATAAAGATGCTACAGCTCCAAATTATGAGTTAAAGAACTTCGAAAATAAAATACCGATGCAGCTTCCTTCTATATCTATAGGCAACGAGCAAAACAATCCAACTTATGCAATTTCAAAAATTAAATCACCATTGTTCGAAAACAAATTATGGCTTTGGTGTATAATGGGTGTTATTATCGCTTTGCTTGGCTTTTTCGCTTATAAAATGTTGAAAAATTAATTGCACTTTACAAAGTATGCATTATTTATATTAGTGGTTAAAAATTGTTTATATTCAATTTATGAAACGATTAATAATTTTAGTACTATTATTTATCCCACTTCTACTTTGCACTTCTTGGGGATTTTTTGCCCATCGAAGAATTAATCAATTGGCTATATTTACATTGCCAACCGAAATGATTGGCTTCTATAAAAAAGGAAACAAATACATAACTGAACATGCGGTTGATCCAGATAAACGAAGATATATAGATACTCTTGAAGCACCAAGACATTATTTAGATGTTGAAAATTACGAAGAAAAAATTGATAGTATACCGCATAAATTTAATGATGCTTTAAAAAAATATGGTCAGAAAAAATTAAATGAAAATGGAATTGTTCCTTGGCAAATCCAACGTACTTATTATAGCCTAGTAAAAGCTTTTAAAACACGTGATTCCATTAAGATATTAAAATATTCTGCAGATTTAGGTCACTATATTGGAGATGCACATGTCCCTTTACACACTACAAATAATCACAATGGGCAATTAACTAATCAATACGGTTTACACGCATTTTGGGAAAGCAGAATACCTGAGTTGTTTGCTGGTAATTATAACTTTATAGTGGGGAAAGCAACTTATATTGAAGACCCATTAAAGGCAGCTTGGGTTATTGTGAGACAATCCCATAGTTTAGTAGATAGTGTATTAAGAATTGAAGCTGTATTGAACAAATCATTCCCATCAGATCAAAAGTACAGCTTCTCACAGCGTAATAATTTAGTTTTAAAACAGTATTCTGAAGCTTATTCGAAAAATTATCAAGATAAAATGAATGGAATGGTAGAAAAACAAATGAGATCTGCTATACTTTATATTGGTTCATTTTGGTTTTCTGCTTGGGTAGATGCTGGTCAGCCAGAATTAAAGAATTTGATAAAACTAATGCCAACTCCAGAAGAAATTAAACAAGAAGAGTTACTTCAAAAGAAGTTTAAAGAAGGTAAAATTATTGGTAGAGATAATTAGTTACCAAGCCGTCTCTTAAAAAACGTCCTTTTGAACGAGTTTTTCACGAGGAGAAATCTCTAAACATCTTTAGTAATACAGTAAAAGAAGCAGTGGTTCTTTGTAAAGATATATCTCAGTCACACCTCCTTTGATATGACGGTAAGATAGAAAATCTGCCAATCCGATGGAATATATCTATTCTTCTTCTTTTATTTCTTCTTCGATTTGTTTTTCAACTGATTTTTTAGAAAATAGTGATTTTAAAGCACCATAAAGTACTGGAACAAATGTTCCTATTGCAATTATTAAGACTAAAATTTCAAAATTATTCTCTACAAATGGAATTTTTCCTAGTAAATAACCTGCAAACAGTAAACTTCCAATCCAAACAATCCCACCAATAATATTGTAATAAGTAAACTTACCAAAAGACATTCTAGCAGCACCAGCCACAAAAGGAGCAATTGTTCTTACAATTGGCAAAAAACGGCTAAATACAATTGCTTTAGCGCCATGTTTCTCAAAATATTCATGAGATTGATGATAATATTTTAACTTTAATATCTTATTATTTTCTTTAAAAACTTTAACACCAAAATACCTACCTAACTGATAATTCAATGTGTTTCCAGTAATTGCAGCAATGATTAACAATATTAACATAAACCAAATATTTAATCCCGTACCCTCTCCTGCAACAAGTGCTCCTACGGCAAATAACATAGAATCACCTGGTAAGAATGGTGTAACTACAAATCCAGTTTCTGCAAAAATTATAATAAATAAAATTAAGTAAGTCCAGGTTTTATACTCCTGCATTATTACTTCTAAAGTATCTTTTGTATTAGTAAGTAATTGTATAAGTAAATCGAAAAATTCCAAATTGAATATGTTTTTTTACAAAAGTAAGTATATCATTTTGATAACTTATTGAAATTAAAAATATGACCTCAAATAAATATAAATGGCTCAGTGAAAACCAAGCCATTTGCAATACTTATGAATTATTTAGAACTGTAAATTAACCGTTGTAAACTTATTAATAGCTATTGTTTAACATTACAGGCATCACTAACATTAGAACATCTTCATTTTCATCGTTAGTTTGAGGAATTAACAAGCCAGCACGATTAGGTGTAGATAACTCTAAAGTTACTTCCTCGCCACTCAAATTAGTTAACATTTCAATTAAGAAACGAGCATTAAAGCCAATTTCTAAATCTTCACCTTCATATTGACAGCTTAAACGTTCATGTGCCTCGTTAGCAAAATCTAAATCTTCTGAAGATATATTTAATTCACTTCCATTAATTTTCAATCGCACTTGATGTGTGGTCTTATTTGCAAAGATTACAACTCTTCTTAATGTATTTAAAAATAATGCTCTATCAATAACCAATTTATTAGGGTTATTTGTAGGTATTACTGCTTCATAATCTGGGTAACGTTCATCTATTAAACGACAAACTAAATTGATGTTTTCAAATTTAAAGAAAGCACTTGTAGCATTATAATCTACAGAAACATTTACATCAGAACTTGGTAATGCAGCT
The DNA here is from genome assembly GCA_038243335.1 of Sphingobacteriales bacterium. GTDB lineage: Bacteria > Bacteroidota > Bacteroidia > Sphingobacteriales > Sphingobacteriaceae > Pedobacter. The sequence continues at coordinate 864 of JBBSRF010000004.1, read as the reverse complement.
TTTAATAAAGTTAATGCCTTTTTAGGCAAAATAAACGATGAAGCTTTATCAGCTTTACTATCCGTACGACGATACCTCACCAATTTATGGGCGTCAGTAGCTACAAATGTAATGTGTTGAGGAGAAAGTTGACAATAAACGCCTGTCATTGCTGGTCTTAACTCATCATTACTTACTGCAAAAATAGTTTTAGTAATTGCTTCTGCTAAAACAGACGCAGGCAAATTAACAGATGAAGCATTTTCAACTACTGGTATTTTAGGGAAATCTTCACCATTTTCTCCACTTAATTTATATTTTCCGTCTCCTGCACTGATTTCAATAGAAAATGTGCTATCATCTATATTAAATGAAATTGGCTGATCTGGTAATGTTTTTAGTGTATCTAATAGTATCCTTGATGGAACAGCAACTTTACCTTCTTCTTTAGATTCAACAGCTAAAGATGTTGTCATGCTAGTTTGTAAATCTGTAGCAGAAATAGTTAAATTTCCATCTTTAATTTCGAATAAAAAGTTTTCTAGTATAGGTAAAACAGTACTGCTACTAGATGCACCATTTACTGTTTGTAAATGTTTTAACAATGTTGAAGTTGATACTATAAATCTCATAGTTTGTTTTGTATAATCTCAAAAATATAAAAATTACTTCGCATACTTATGCTTACGTTAATAATGTTGAAAAGTTACGAAACATATTAACATTATGGTGTGCAAAATAGCAATAATAAACTACGATTTTGTTTTATCTGTTCTTAAAACTGAATAATAAGCCCAAACTCCACTAATAATTGAAACTAAAATTCCACTGCTTAAAACTGCACCCAGTAATTCCATAAAATATTGATTATTCTTATAAAGCGTT
>JBBSRF010000003.1:0-34943 GCA_038243335.1 Sphingobacteriales bacterium | reverse complement strand
GTCAGCTTATTATTGTTTCTTGCAGCTATTAATAATAAAGTACTCAATAAGTGATGGTTGATGATAATTTCATCATAGATTAATCCATCACGTTCATAGACTGCTTCGCCGGCTCTTACTTGTGCTGTTGTTTCTATTATTCGATTTAATATATGGTTCTCATCATAGCCTAAACACTTTTTTTGAGCTTCCTCAAAAGAATTATAGTTACCTTTCCAGCCATACTTAAAGCTAAACCAGCGAAATGCATTAATTATGGGCGGTATAAAATCTTTAATGAGATAGTGCATCATTTTATCAATTGAACTGATTTATAATTTCTATTACTTCAGTAATGTTCTCTACTGAATGCGCAAATGAGCACGGCAAACTCAAAGTTGTTGCATGTATTTCTTCAGAAATAGGGTAGCTTAAATGATTTAAATTTTTGAGTGCTTTTTGTTGATGTGGTGCAATTGGATAATGAATTTCAGTACCAATGCCATGATTAGAAAGGTAATTTTTCAATCTATCCCTTTCTTTATGTCTAATGTTGTAAATATGGTAAACATTATCAAAGGCAACATTAATGATTGGTTTAACAAATCTATCATCCATATTATTCTGGTACAATGAGGCTAATTTTTTCTTATGATTGTTTATCGTTTGTAAATGAGGAAGTTTAATCCTTAAAAAGGATGCCTGAATTTCATCAAGTCTAGAGTTATAACCAATTATCCCATTATGGTATTTTTTTTCAGAGCCATAATTTCTCAATTGACGAAGCATGATATAATCTTTTTCAGATTTACATATAATTGCGCCTGCATCACCTAAAGCGCCCAAGTTTTTAGTTGGGTAAAAACTAAAACAACCAAAATCCCCAAAAGTTCCGGCTAGCTTATTTTTATAAGTTGCTCCGTGAGCTTGGGCACAATCCTCTATAATTTTTAAATTATTGATTTTTGCAATATTACATATATCATCCATTTTACAACATTGCCCATATAAATGCACCACCATGATGGCAACAGTTTTGCGAGTGAGCGCTGCTTCAATTTTATCTGCATCTATATTATAAGTGCTAAGGCATGGTTCTACAAATATTGGGACTAAACCGCATTGAAGAATAGCAATGATACTTGCAATATATGTATTGGATGGAACGATCACCTCATCACCAATTTGAAAATTATAGCATTTTAAAGACAGTATTAAAGCGTCAAGACCATTTGCGACACCTACAACATATTTTTCATTATGATAATTTCCAAATTCTTGTTCAAAGTTTGCAACTTCGTTACCTAAAATATACCAACCACTATTTAAAAACGAATTAAATTTAACTTTAAAATCTTCTTCAAATGGCTTGTTCAATAATTTTAAATCCTCATACGGTATTCTTATAGGGTTCATATATATAATCTTTTGGGTCAAATTCTGTTGATGCAAGTACTAATAAAATTGCTTCAGAAGAGAAGTCATGCATAATGTGCCAGTCTTTTGGCGCTAAAATTAAGCACTTTTCACCAGAATTTAAATTGAAAGTTTCAGTTTTTTCTCCATCGTTGTTCGTGATCTTACACGAGCCTTGAATACAGATGGCAGCTTGATAAGTATTATGATGTCTGTGTCCACCGCGGTCAGAATTATCTACTGAATAGATATAAAAAAGACGCTTAATTTCAAAATCAACAACTTTATCTAATACTGTTAATATTCCACGCGAATCTTTAAATGTTTGTAAGTTTATGATATGAGCCATTTAATTTATGATGGGAGGGTTAAAAGTTTGGTATCAATTAAATCTAATAGTTTATTGCTAATAGTTTGACGTACTTTTCTAATAAAAAGGGCATCGGAGTTTTGTATGCTCTCAAAATCAGATTCATCTAAAATTTTTGGGTTTGCCCCTCCTAAAGACCAGTCAATGTACCTGTAATTATTATTTACAATCTTGTCTTTGTGGATAGAGTTTAATAATATAGTTTGAAAAACAAATTCATCGCTCCCCCAACAAAGGGAAAAGAAATTAATTAATTTTTGATCGCCTTCAACTTTATTCACAACAAACATTGCTACTTCAGGGCTCAACATCCAAAACATAGATTTGCCATATGGATGCATATTGTAAGGTATTTTCCTTTTGGGCATGATGTAGTTTATTATATTCTCAAGCCTAGTTTTACCTTTAAATGAAAAATTAGAAAAACAATATTTTTCCATTCTTATTAAACCATCTCCCCAATCATTTTTAATGTCCAGGTAACTTAAGAACTCATTCCCTAAATTTTCTTTAAAGAATTTTGCCAATTCATTAACAGGTTTTATTGGATAATCCTCCCCACTTAAAAAGTTTATAAAATTATATTTTATGCCAGTATTACATATTTCTTTGATACACTCGAAAGTAGCTTTAACAGTATCGTAGCCAGCCCATTTTACATTAGTACGGTTTTTAATAAAAAATACATTTGGTAAATTGCCAAGAAATAGATGGGGTTTAATGTCAAATTTTTTATCTACATGGATGTAAAAATCGAAATCTTTATGTTCCATGTTCCTCATCATTCTTTCAGTTAATTTTGGATCTGTATATGTTAAGATAAGATGGGCAATTCGCATATGGTAAATTTCGCTAAGTAATCCGTAAAAATTGCAAGTTATCCATTATATCATAAAATTATTGACAATAAGTGAAATAAAAAGCACATTTATTAGAATATAGGATGGTAGTATCAATTATAAAAAATTAAGTATTTCCTGATGATAAAACTTATATCTTGATTGAAGCATATTCGAATTTAAATGAATTGAGTGCATTAAATATTTTATCAGATTTATAAAAAATAAAATAAGCTTCTCTTTAACATTAGATTGAGTAAAAAACCTGCTTTAGGTTTTGATTATATTAATTAGATGATTGGTAATTTCTATTTTGAAATTGCGCTCTTCACTAGTTAAGCTTTAGTAACTTATATGCTTGGGTAGCCTGAGTAGTTGACAGTCAAGCTATTGCTAGGGCTTTGTTAGGGGTTTGATAGGGGGTAGCTTCGGTCATAGGGCTAGAAAACACTTTGCCAATAACTAATGAACCACATTTTAATTCGTTCTTCTCTAAAGGATTGATTTAAACAAGGCGGTTTTAAAGAAAATAAAGAATAAATAAAATTAAAGAGTGGAACTATTTGTTAAAAAATAATATGATGTACTGATACTATTAAGGTTAGTTTTATAATTCTTGATTCTCTCAACCAAAATAACAAGTCTCATTTTTTTTATTTAAGCTCTTATTTATAGCATGAAAACCTATGAATTACATGGATATATAATTTAAGACAGCATTAATTTTTTTTACCAAACTTAATTTTTAATTGACGACGTATTGCCTTGAAGTAAATTTTTGGAATACTTTTCAACGTAAATGGAATGCTTACTGAAAAAGACGTTGATAACAATTTAAATGAGTCTCTTAAACTATGTTCTCTAAAAAGATGATGTTTGGATAATTCAATTAAACTTTCCATATATCTTTTTTGCATAATTAGCAATTCTTGTTTGCTTAATAATGCACCAAATTTCTTCATTTTTAAGTCTAAATCAGCAATGTAAAGGAATTCTAAAACTTCATGCCATTTTCTACCATCGTAAATATTGATCTCATCAATTCTTTTTCTCCAAAGACGTTGAAGCGTATAGGCAACTTTGGGTTTATTATTGAGTATCATTTCAAGGTATAGATACCAATCATCACCTATGTTTACACTTTCGTTCCAGCCGGAAATCACAGATGATTTTCGTAAAACAACTGATGAAGAAGGGGATGGGCAAGCCAAAATGTATAATTCTCTTAATTCCTCATATGCTAAAGTAACCCATTCATTTTTTTTATTTTGACTGTACTTTTTCAGAAAAGGATCGTTTGCTAAAAAATCCCAACTCTTACCAATTTTTACATCCTGATCCCAATTGGCAAATACGAAGTCAAGTTTTTCTGTTTGGAGTTTCTCTACACATGTTGTTAAAAAGCTAGGATACCAAATGTCATCCGAATCAAGTGAGGCAATGAGCTCACCTTTCGCCTTACTTAAGCCAAGGTTTCTGGCGGAGGCCTGACCACCATTAGTTTTATAAAAGTACTCAATTTGGGGATATTTATGCTTAATCAAATTGGCTGTATGGTCCGTAGAACCATCATCTATTATAATAATTTGGGTATTTTTATAAGTTTGGTTGATTGCGCTTTCTATGGCATCAAAAATCTTTATTTCTCTATTGTAGGTCGGGATAATAATGGTAACTAAGGGATTAAAGGTCATTTGAGCTGCGTTTCTAATTTGTTAAAGATAGTTTTTCATTGCAATCGATTCAAATTTTAAGTAATACTTTTTTTACAATGAGAAAAAAGTCTTTGATCGCGATTAAAATATGTTGAGGGAATAATGTGATGTGAATTAAAATAGCCACCCAGCCATAACGATTATTTAGAGCAATACTAAAAAGGATAGATAGTGGCATAAACACCATATAGAAATCGTTCATCAATAACTGAGAGGGTTTATCTTTCTCCAATATGATTAAACAAATTTTATATTTGAGTAGGTAACTTCTCCCTAGTAATAGTATTAAATAAATCATTAGAGCGATTATAATCCAAATATTAATTATTTTTAAGATGATAAAGCCTATTCCAATTGCTTCAGCAGTAAATATGAAAAGTTCTGCATATCTAAAGTTTGAAGGAGTAATACCTGCTGCAAATGTAGTGGTGCCACTCTTTAAATCATTTTCTCGATCATAAAATTGATGAAATAAAATTCCTCTTAGCCCATAAAATAATGCCCAGAAGCCAATTGAAAGCATCCATATCAGATTTCTTTCATCATTATTAACGAATGCGATGTTAGAAGCAATTAACAAGGATGGAAATAAATGGGCTCCGCTTGCATCACAAAGTACACCCCAAAATCCTCTTTTTTTTAATCTTACAGGTGGAAGTGAATAGGCTGTAAATACAAGGTAAGAAAGTACAAAAAATACAAGCGAAATTTTATCAGGAAAAATCACATATCCAAAAATTATACCAATTAATATGCTGGCTACGATTAAGAATGTTTTTGAAAAAGTAGAAATATTAGCCATCCTATTCTTTTTTCCTACAGAAAGATCCTCAACAATATCAGTTAAATCATTTATTATACTCACATAAATTGCACCGAATATTACAGCAAAAAGTATGATAATAAGCTGAAAACCTACCTTTTCAATGTTTTCACCATAAAATAGAATGGTTGCATAAGCTATACTTAGTAGAGGAATAAGTTTATACTCCCACCATTCGCTGTAGCGTGTAAACTGTACAAGTTTCATTCGTTAGATTTAAAATTAGATACAACTAACTCAGCAAAAATTTTCTCTGGCAGAGACGGGATTGTCTTTTCGATATATTCAGCGGCCTTTATCCCTATAGCTTCCCATTCATCTATTCTTTGCCATGCAGTTTCCATCGCTATTTCAAACGATGTTTCATTTGCTTCGCCAATAAATCCTGTAATGCCATCCTGAATAACTTCACTGTTACCTCCTGCATTGGATGCAATTACCGGTCTAGCGAATGACATGGCTTCAATTATAGTTAAAGGTAAGCCTTCACTTCGTGATGGTAGAATTAAAGCATGATGATCTTTCCAGATTTCTACCATATCATCTGAATAACCATTAAAAGAAATGTTCTTCAATCCAAATAATTTGATTAAATCTTTAATAGCCTCCTCATCCTCACCTTTTCCTAGTAAAGAAATGGAGACATTTCTTTCCCTCCATTTTGATGTTGCAAGTATGCGTAACAAAATATCCTGTCCTTTATCAATTAAAAATAACCTTCCAATACACGCTAGTTTTATCCCATTTATTTTTATAGGAAAGGGAAGGGGATTAACTTTGGTTTTTACTGGATTAATTATGATTGAGCTATTTGGCAAACGTATACCAAATTGCTCTTCGGTTATTTTTAAATTATGCTTGGAAACAAATAAACACAACCTTGCATTTAACAAAGTCTCTTTCATGTAAGTTCTATCTGCCGAACTAGGCCAATAAAAATCTACTGCTTTATGTGAAATTAAGATATATGGAATATTTTGCTTGAGACATTCGTACCCATAGCTAAGTCCATCGAAATTTATTCCTTGAGAAATAATTACGAAGTCGGGTTTATCTGTTTTTAGAAAGCTTGAAATATTACCTACAGCTCTGTTCCAATTAAATTCTATGAGACCTAGTTTAGCTATAATTTTACTAAAAATATGCTTTGTTTTCGATACTATAAATTTTAAATTTCTTGGTTTAGCATCAAATTCTCTAAACACTACATCTTGTTCTTGTAGTTTTTTAAACTGAGGGTGGATTATATTAACCTTATTTTTATAAAGTATTATTTTTTTTACGCCATCACAAAAAAAATAGGGAATGCTTTTAGCCCACAGTTCTTCACTTCCTCCCCAATCATCAAGACATACCGTGATAATGACCAGTTTCTTTAGCTTATGAATGTTGTTTATCACTGCTTTTCAAAGTTGAATGCCGAATGTTTAATATTTGTATTTAATTCTGTTTTTTAACCCACGCAAGAAAATACCCGACTTAATTCTAAATAGAAATTCCTTAACCAAATGTTTATTAGTTATGCCGGCTAGAGGGCTTGTATATGTTGTATTTGGATCAGTTACTGCTGGAGATGGCATTTCTTGCCAAGTTACAACAGCAGGATTTTCAAAATCAGTAATCAGTCTTTTGTTTTTAGCAACTATAGCTTTTCTAGATACCCAACCTTGCATATATGGTGGATAACGCACAATTTCAATTTCCTCGTAGTGAGGTTGAAGTAACTTGATAAAATGCTCAACATGGGGTGAAACTAAATGTTTATGGAAAATTTTTGTCTCTGCTTCTGTCCATGACCAAGTTACGCTGGTTAAATCTAATTTTCCGCCAAAAACATCAATTTCCAATTCATACGGAATTACAACATTAGGTCTTAAGTCTTCTAAATCAATGATTGGCAAAAAGACGTCACCTCCTGTTTTATTCCAATTGATAATATTTGATACTACAGTTTCAAGTTCGATCATAGAGTTTACGTAACAATACGCACCCCACATGCAACTTATTAAAGACCACTTATTATGCCACTCAGGCATATCGGTTCTAAAATCACCTTCTTTAAAAAAAAGAGCATCTGTATTTCCAGTTTCTGCGAGTTCAAGCATTTTTGGAGATATATCTAATCCGGCTCTTTTAGTGCCAGGAAATAAACTCAGAAAATAGCCTGTGCCACAACCTAAATCTAACCACTCTGTTTCTTCGTTTATAAGATTTTTAAAAACATTAATCTCTGTGTCAGAACTTATTTTTGAAAATGGATTTAGTAAATATCTCTCATTATAATCATTCGTATATTTATTATCGTATATCTGCCAAACATCTTCTTTTTTCATTTGAGGGATAATTAAAATTAACTGTTTATTTTATGGTTTCTTTATTAAAATCTTTTTTAAATAATAAGGCGTAATCGCCAACTTCGTTAATTAAGTTAGCGTGTATTCCTTCTTGTTTTACCTCACCATCAGAGATTACATATATATAATCTGCATGTTCTACCGCTGAGACTCTATGGCTAATAATCAAGGCTGCTCTATCTCCAATTCTATTTCGGAATGATTGAAAAAACTCTCTTTCAGAAAAAGCATCTAATGCACTCGTTGCCTCATCTAGAATTAATAATCTTGCTGGACTATATAGGGCTCTAGCAATTGCTAATTTCTGCCATTGTCCAATGCTTACTTCATGTCCATCGTCAAACAGCCTTCCCATCATGGTATCATACCCATTTGGAAAATCTTTAATATAGGCATGTGCTCCAGAATTTACAGCAGCTTCCGTAATTTTAGCTATATCGTATTTCTCATCAATATTTCCAAATTTAATATTTTCAGCGACAGTAAAGTTGTAGCGTCCAAAATCTTGGTAAACAACGCTAACTTCTTTATGATATTCGTTAACATCAAAATCTTTTATGTTTATTCCATTAATATTTATGGTGCCTGATGTTGGATCATAGAGCCTAGATAAAAGTTTTATTAATGTTGTTTTTCCAGCTCCATTTAATCCAACAATGGCAATAATTTTTCCAGATGGAATTTGTATGTTTATATTATTCAGAACTGTTTTCTCTCCATGAGGATAAGTAAAATATACATTTTTTATGCTCATATCCGTTCGTCCTTTTGGTATTTTAGCAATAAACTCCTTGTTTTTCACAACAGGTTCTAAGTCAAATAAATCGAAAATGCTCGTAACGAAAATATTATTTTGATAGAGTTTAGATACACAAGCTGCTAACGCTTGCATCTGACTAAATGACTGTGGGAAAACCACAAGAAATAAGGTAATATCACCAACACTGGTTTTGCCAGAAATAACACCATTGGCAATATAGCCAACACACATAAAAAAACCTAACGTAGCCAATATGGTAGTAATAATTTCGTTTCCAGTACTTTTCCTACTAATCAATAATTTTTCAGACAGTAATTTTAAGCGGATATCTAGATATAGATTTCTAAGGTAATCTCCAAGTCGTAAGCTTCTTATTTCTTTTGCTGAAGTATCGGAGGTAATTAGCCCACTGAGATATACCGATTTCCTAGACAAAGAGGTTTGTTTCATTTGCCAACTGTATAGTTTTTCGGCAAATTTTATGCGGACAAGCATAGTCGGCAGTACAAAAAGAATTAATAATGGAAAAAGAAACCAATCAATGGATAATATCACTGAGGCTAATGCCAGAAGCATCATCAAATTTTTAAGCGTATCTACTAGATTTGTAACGACTGCATTTGGCCGCTCCGGTCCAGCTTCTTTCGCTCTTTTTAAGATATCAAAATAAGCAGGACTTTCATAAAATGAAAGATCTAATTTAACAGCACTTGCATGTATTTTATCATCTATATATTCTGATACTTTCGCAGCTTGTACCTCGGTTGTATAAGCAGAGATGGATTTTGTAATTGCATATAAAATGGCAGCTACACCTGCTGCTGTTACATAATAAAAAATATCTTGATGATGAGTTGTATTTGCTTTGGAAAGCTGATCTATTAATGCCTTTAAGAAATATAAAGATGAAAAAAAAAGCCCACTTTCTAAAAAAATCATTAATATAGATATTACTGTCCACTTTGGTGCTACAGACCACACAAGATTCAATGTTCTTTTAATGTTTAGATTAGTTTTTAGTTTATTGAGTTTCTCTGTAAAGATATTGAGCATTATAAATTTTTAGCTATTAATGTGGATATTGTAAAGGTGCAGATTTTATATATTTAAAGTTAAATTATTTATAATGTTTAATATACATATTAACATTTTTTTTCAAAAAATACATTTGAAAAATATCATCGGCTTAAATTTTTCTTTTTAAAGTTTTAAAGATAAAATAAATGACAATATAACTTGTACTTAAGTAATATACCTTAAAAGTATGGAGTTATAATTAATTGTGATATAGGTTATTTTATTAAACAATTTAAAATTTTCAACATAAATATTCTATTAAAAGTTTATTTTTACTCCATAATGAAGCTAATTTCTATCATCACCGTTAATTTTAATCAATATCAAGTTAATATTGATTTTTTAAAATCAATAGTTAACAACCCTTCATCACAGCATAATGTTGAAATTATTTTCGTAGATAACGGGAGTGTTGATGAACATATGGAAGAATATAAATTAATCTATCCAGCTTTAATATATGTAAGATCTGCTGTAAATTTAGGATTTGCAGGAGGCAATAATTTAGGGGTTGCTATTGCAAAAGGGGATTATTTATTGTTTTTAAATAATGATACAGAAATTTTCGAAAATACAATTGATGTGATGGTTGCTGAGCTAGAGAATGATCCAGAAATAGGTTTATTATCCCCACTTATTTTATATCATGATCAACCTGATAAGATACAATATGCAGGCTTCACTAAAATGAATTATTTGACCTGCAGAAATCAAGGCATAGGGAATTTGGAAGTAGATAAAGGGCAATATAGTATGGATAGTCGAGAAACTGGCTATTGCCATGGAGCAGCTATGATGTGTAGCGCAACCGCATTAAAAGCGGTTGGTTTAATGAATGAAGATTATTTCCTGTATTATGAAGAGTTAGATTGGTGTGAAAGATTTAGAAGAGCAGGTAAGAAAATTTGGTTTACTGGTCGAACTAAAATTTATCATAAAGAGTCTATAAGTGTTGGTAAGGAGAGTGCAATTAAAACTTATTTTATGACTAGGAATAGGATGCTCTTTATTAGAAGAAATACAGGACTATTAAATACGGTAGCTTTTAGTGTATACTATGTTTTTATCGCTTGCAATAAGCAAATTTTCATTTACCTTTTAAAAGGCAGAGTAGATTTGGCAAAATGGACTTTAAAAGCACTAATATGGAATTTCACACATTCAAAAAAAAGTAAAAATTTAGGGTTTAAAATATAGAAAATAGCATGATCACAGCACTTTGGATTTCTTTATTTGTAGTCGCCTACACCTTTGTGGGTTATGGAGTATTGTTATTTTTTATCATTAAAATAAAAAGAATTTTTATAAAACCATTTCTGTTAAAAGATCAATCTATATGGCCTACAGTTACCATGCTGATCGCAGCTTGGAATGAACAGGATATGATTGTGCAGAAAATTCATAATACTTTAGCTTTGGACTACCCGAAGGATAAATTGCAGGTTATTTTTATCACTGATGGATCTACCGATCAAACTCCTGAACTCATCAAACCGTTTACTTCAGTTACTTTATTGCATAGCGAGGTAAGAGCTGGTAAAATGGCAGCCATTAAACGAGCAATTCCATACGCTAATGGAGAAATTATGGTTTTTACTGATGCCAATACTTTCTTAAATGATCGAGCAATTAAAGAATTGGTTAAACACTATCAGAATGGAAAAGTAGGTGCAGTTGCCGGAGAAAAAAGAATATTTGTCGATCAAAAGGCAGATGCTAGCTCTGCAGGTGAAGGTTTTTACTGGAAGTATGAGTCTAAACTGAAGGCCTGGGATTATGAGTTGTACTCAAATGTAGGTGCAGCAGGTGAGTTATTTAGTATTAGAACGGCTCTATATCAACCCGTTGAAAGTGATACCATTATAGATGACCACATGATCGCTATGCGAATAGCAGAAAAGGGATATGTTATTGCTTATGAGCCAAATGCCTATGCATCAGAAACTGCATCGGCAAATACCAGTGAAGAGTTAAAACGTAAAATCAGAATTGCTGCAGGAGGGATACAATCTATACTTAGACTAAAAAAAGCCGCCAATCCATTTTATTATCCAATACTTACCTTTCAATATGTTTCACATCGGGTTTTAAGGTGGACGATTACTCCATTTTTACTCTTAGCAGCTTTTGTTTTAAATATGTTAATCGCTTACCAAACCGATATTTATTTTTATAAAATTTTATTTTTGCTTCAGGTTGTTTTTTATCTATTGAGTTTATTGGGTTTAATTTTTGAGCAGAAGAACATTAAAATAAAAGCGTTTTTTATTCCTTATTACTTTTGTTTAATGAATTATGCTGTAGTTGCGGGAATGATCAGGTTTTATCAAAAAAATCAAAGTGCGGCTTGGGAAAGATCTAAAAGGAAAAGTTAAAATTTTTATATATAATTCCTAAAATCATCAATTAATGCCTATTAATTTGTTGCTTTTTTTTTAATTCTTGATAGATGTCTTTTCGAATAAATGTACGCTTCATCATGTAGGTAGAATGTACTAAAACATAGCCTGCTTTTAAAAGCTGGTCACAAGACTTTTTTATTCTCATTTTATGTGCCAATCCTTTTGAGTGATAAACCTCATCAAATTCTATACAAATTATTTTAATATTTAATTTGTCTTTAACAATGGTATCAATCACTGTATATTCAGCGCCTTCAATTTCAATTTTAACTAAGTCAATCCCTTTATGATTAAACTCCTTCATGAAATTAGCTAAACGATCTACCGGTGCTTCGATGTATTTTCCTGTATCTTGAAATAGATAAACTGAGTGTGAAATGTAATTATCCAGATTCGGTTCGTAAAATTTTAAAATTGTTTTTTCATTCCAAACTCCTTTTGTTACATACGTAATTTCACTTAATTGTTTACTAGTAGTACGATATATATAATTTTCATCATCAAAAACACCTAATTCTTCACCTCTTTCAGTGACTTCTTTTAACTTGTTAAAATAATTAATACCATATGGCATAGGATCGAAAATATAAATTTTCGAATCGTACAAATATTTTAGTTCAGTATCGAACGTAATATCCTCACCAGCTCCAATGCAATAGCATATAGATTTTGCTGTTAGAAAGCCATCTGGCACTTTATAACCATGATGTTGTGATCCTATATGTATTAAATTTTCAATAGGCTTAACATTTGATTGAGGATGAAGTTTGATTACTTTTTTTAAAAATTCTTTTATAGGATTCATAATATTTTAAGTGCCAGTATTTAAATTTTGATTAACACATTCTATATCGAAAATTATCATTTTTAATTGAAACCTGTAATAGGCAAAAGATTGAAATAATGATTTAGACCAATATTTAATTCTTTCAACCGTTAAATGAAATTTTGATTAAGGATTTATTTTAAGTTATCCCCAATTTTACAACCTAACCAAGCATATCCATAGACTAGTATTGCTTTAGCTAATCCTTCTTTTCTTTTAAAATCCCAAACATCTTGCAGAAATTTATCACTATTTTTAAGGTTTAATTGGTCAAAAGCTACAGAAATTGTTGTGGTTAAGGAGTAAGCGCTATGCCAAGTTCCAAAAGGTATAAATAAGGTTTCGCCTGGACCAACCGTGAAGTTTATTGGAGTTGCCTGTTTATATTTAGGATACTTTTCGTAGTCAGGCTCAAAAATATTTACCTCTGAACGCCATGGATCATCACTTTTTGGATAAAGAAATTCTTCTTGTCCCTTTGGGAAAACTGTAAATTGTTTTTCGCCATATAATTGTGTAATCCAAGCATTTAAATGATAATAGTCCAAATGCAAATAAGGAAATTTTCCTCCTGGCCCACCAATAAATATTTCGGTTGCGCTACCCCAATACCCTCTTTTAAACCACTTTTTTTCAAGCCAATTAGGTTGAGCATAATTTAGATTTAGAGGGTCAATCAGCGGTAGTAGTTGAGGTATGTCTCTTGGAACGTCATATTTTAATGGATAAGGAGCAGGATTTTCTGTAGTACTATTTTCCACTAGATCCATTACTTCTGTCATGGTATAAGTTTGGCCATCTCTCTCTAATCTTTTATCACCATAATTTTCTCTAAACCAATCTGGTGTAAACAAATTCTTAGCTTTCCATACACTCGAAGCGTTTTTAAAAACAACCGGAATGCCTGGGTTGTAAAATTGATCCATAAATTCTTGATGAGAAATATTATCAACTCTTTGAATATCCATAAGATTAGAAATTATTTAGATTATTGGGTATAAATATAGTAATAAATTTATAGTTAAAAATTTCAATTAAAAACAGAACAAGTACTTTAAATATTAATTTTAATCTTCAAAATTTTGATAGTTCCAAAATTTTAAATTTTTAACATTTCCAGTGTATGCTAAGCTGTAAATATGATTTTCGTCGACATATGCTGAATTAAGAAAATATATTTTATTTTGCCTAAATATTGTTTGTTGAGTGCAATCTATTTCTTGCAAATCATCAATTAATCCTTCACCAGTTGCTTTTATTATTGCTTCTTTTCTTGTCCAAAACACATAAAAATCAACTATGTTATGGATGTGAAATAATTCTGAAGGCTTAAAGCATCGGGTTAATAAGCTTTCAAAGTTAAAATTGGTGTTTATAAATTCGACATCAATACCAATCTCTGAATTAGATAAAGCTATTAGCACTAAATTTCCGCTATGACTTATGTTAAAATTAATATGAGTTGTTGCAGGTTTCTTATTTTCAATTTCAATAAAACTCACTTCAGCAGGATTAATCCCTAATTGATCTCCTATTAATAATCGTGTAAAATATTTACCTATGATGTATCGCTCCGAATCGTTTTGTAGTTTGAAAATTTTAGCCTTGTTTAACTCAATTTTGCTTAGAATATTTTTGTAATTACTTTTTATCTGCGTGTAAACTTCAAGGTTAAATTTGAAAATATTACAATTGTCTAAATTCAATTTTTCTTTACTCGTATATTTAGTCCAATCAATCTTAATATCATTTATTTTGCTAAACATTAATTAGGCTTTTGAATATTATTCATCGCATCCTGTAATTTTCTTGCAAAAACCCCAACGTAATCTGGATCAAAGAATTGTAGGTGTTCTAGAGGAACATCTATTTTTGTGAATTTCCCTTTGATATAAGGTTTCCAACCATTGCTGTCCATGTTATCTATATATGTTAATACTTTGTCATTAGCTTGAAAAAGATGAACATCTGCATTAAATGGTTTTATCTTATACTTATCTAGTGCGTTTTTATGGGCAGTTTGAATTTTATGCATGACATATCTTGGGTTTGATAAATCTTTTTTTATTGGATTTAATTTTTTGTAAAAATTATATAATTCTCCTAAAACATAATCAATTTTATGATCAACGTATACTTTGGGATATTTGTATAAGCATTTAAATGCATACAAGACAGATTTAAAAGTAAAAGAAAAAATAGCTATAATCCTTAATTCTTTAATCATTTCTAAATAAGTTTTACCATTATAGTATGTATCTAAAAGACCTACAAATGACACTTTTTTACCTATTAAATGAAATTGATTGACCATTTCTAGTGCAATTACTCCTCCTGCAGAATAACCAACAATTGAATAGGGACCATCTGGATTGATTGCTAGAATTTCTTTTACATAATCAGCTGCAATACTTTCAATGGTATCAAGAGGTTCAACTTCAGGATTTAATCCCTTTGGTTGTAATCCATAAAGAGGTTGTTCATCATCAACTTCATTTACTAATGATTTAAAAACAATGATATTCATTCCTTGGCCGTGTATAAAATATAATGGAGATTTTTTGCCAGATTTCTTAATTGGGATGAGTGAATTCCATTCTTTATGATATTCATTTTTATCTAATTGAAGGGCTAATTTTTGGATAGTTGAATTGTCAAATAGAATTGCTAATGGTAATCGAATACCAATTTGTTTTTCTAACTCTACCATAACTTTAACAGCAATCAAAGAATGGCCGCCAAGTTCAAAAAAATCATCAGTTGCTACTAAGTTGTCGATCGTTAAAACCTCAGACCATATATCTGCAATTAGTTTTTCATTAGCTGTTAAAAAAGTTTTTGTATTAGAACGATGGATTATTGAATTAAGTTTAGGAAATGCATTTCTATCTATCTTAGCGTTTGGGGTTAAAGGGAATTTATCTAAAACCATAAAACTTTCAGGAATCATGTATTGGGGTAATTCTTGGATTAAATTATTTTTCCATTGATTAATTACCTCTTCAGAAGGATGTTTGTGATTGTCCGCTAACAATTCTGTTTTAACCTTTTTGGGATCAATAATTAAATAAGCAACAAGTTTTTTATTTGCATGACCATCATCCTGCGCTAAAACAACGGCTTGTTGGATACCGTTTTCTTTTATTAATAAAGATTCTATTTCACCTAGCTCAATTCTATGGCCTCTAATTTTAACTTGATTGTCTGCTCTACCTAAACACACAACTTCTCCATCCTCAGAAATTTTACCTAAGTCACCAGTTTTATACATCTTTGTACCTTTAACTGAGAAAGGATCAGTGATGAATTTTTCATCTGTAAGTTTAGGTTGATTCAAATAGCCATCTGCAACACCAGCCCCACCTATACATATTTCTCCAATAACACCATTAGTAACGCTATTATTATCTTCATCAACTATATACACTGAAGTATTGTTGATAGGTAAGCCGATAGTTATTAGCTCATTTTTATTAATAATTTTTTTTACTATAGCGTAAATGGTTGTCTCAGTTGGGGCGTACATGTTCCAAATTTCACTAGTGCGCTCTAACAGCTTAGTAGCAAGTTCTGTAGTTAATGCTTCTCCGCCAGTAAATATTTTAAGGTCATATTTTTTAGTCCAACCACAATCTAAAAGCATTTGCCATCTAGAAGGTGTAGCTTGTAGAATGCTAATGTTCTCATTCTCCAACATTTCTAACAAAATACGGCCATCTTTAGCTTCCTCAGCATTAGCAATTAAAATTTCAGCTCCCGCGATAAGTGGAACAATTAATTCCAAGTAGGAAATGTCAAATGAAACTGTAGTAATTGCTAGAACTTTGTCGTGAGCCTGAATTCCAGGATTTTTTAACATGCTTAAAGCAAAGTTTGCGAAATTTTTATGCGTTATTTTTGTACCTTTTGGTAAGCCTGTTGAACCTGAGGTATAAAGAATATATGCAATATCATCAAATGATAGTTGAACAGCAAATGCGCTTTTGTCAAATTCATCTAGTTTCATTATTACTTCTTCGATAACAATTTGCTGAGCAGTAGTATGAAACTTATTTTTATATTTTTCCGATAATAATATCAGCTTAGTTGATGAATCTTCTAGCATATATTCCACCCTATTTTTAGGAAACTCTGGATCTATAGGCAAATAAGTTGCTCCAGATTTCATTATCCCTATTAACACAATGATCATTTCAACATTTCTGTCTGTTGCCAGCGCAATAACGTCACCAACCTGGATTCCATTTTTTAGGAGATAGCTTGCAACTTGATTGGAACGGTTGTTCAACTCTAAATAGGTAATGCTATTGTTCTTGTAGGTTACTGCGATATTTGATGAATACCTTTCAGTTCCTTCTTGTAACAATTCAAGAATATTCCTATCAATTGAAACTTCAGCTCCTTTAATAATATTATCTATTCCTTTTTCTGTAATCGATCTAATAATATCATTAGGATCAGCAACAATTTTTTCCAGAATTTGAACATATTCTTTATTAAAATTTGTGATCGTTTCAGCTTTAAAAAGCCCAGTGTTATATGACCATTCTAAAGTTAAACCACTTTTTGAACCAGTTGCATTTAGGAAAATTTCAAAATGTTCAAATCCTCTTGGGTTACTTGAAAGCGTAAAATTTACATCATCGAAAAAAACAGCACTGGTCATCCCAAGATCAATATTAAAGACAACGGGAACTAGTGTTATTCTAGAAGGATCTCTTGGTATATATAGTTTTTGAACAAGCTCTCCAAAGGTTAATTTTTGATGGTCATAAGCATCCAAAATTTCTGTTTTTCGCTTCTTTAAATACTCATTAAATGATTTTTCTGAATCTATCTGACTCTTTAATGGCAATAAGTTAACACAATGACCAACTAAATCATATAATTCAAATGCGCTCTGACCAGAAGATGGTAAGCCAACAACGATCTCATGCTGATTAGTTTTCTTACATAAAAATATTTCGAATGCTGCTAGTAATGTTGTAACTAGACTACATCTAGCCTGAGCACCTATTTGTTGTATTTTATCGATTAATGCTATCGGTAATTGATAGTCAAATCGATTACTCGCATAAGTACGTGGCGAATGGCGTGGATAATCAGTAATTAAATTTAATATTGGGACTTTTTTCTGATATGTTTTTAACCAAAAGTCCACCGTTTTTTGATGTTCTTCAGATTTTATAAAGTTGTTTTGTGAAACGATATAATCACTAATCTGTGCAGGTTTTTCAAGATCGATTGTTTTATTTTTACTATAAGCATTATAGAATTTGCCAATATCTTCTAATATGATACCAGTAGACCATCCATCGCAAATGATATGATGTAGAATTATTGTAAAATGATAATTCGTTTCATCTAATTTTTGAAGATAAGCTCTAAAAAGTGGGCCATTATATAAATCAAATTCAGCACGCAAAGCATCATACTTTAATGACGATATATACTTTACTTTTTCATCTGTTGCTGATGCAGAAATATCATCAAGTTCAAATTCAATTGCAAGGTTATCATAAACAATTAATTTTTCGCCATTGGGGCTTATTGTTGATCTTAAAGATTCATGTCTTAAAATAACATCATCAATTGCCTTTTTCAAAGCATTGTAATTTAACTCCCCACTAAATTGGAGTGATACCGATTCATTGTAAGATAAATTAGCCTCTTTTCCACCAATTAGGCAAGAAAGCCAAATTTCTCTTTGTGGTTCATTAGTAGAGATAATTTTTATAATTTTTTTTCCATCCCCAAAAGGGTCAAAATCTACAGCAGTTAAGTTGAGCGTACTTTTCATTTTAAAATTTATTAATTTACCTTCAAATACTTTCCCTCCTGATCTATATCTTTTACAAACCATGCAGGGTTGCCATCTTTATCTTTTCCAAGTTTTGCACCCTTTACTGGTGGATTATTTCCATCTACAACAACTTCGTCTTCAGTATAATTTTGATTTAGGGAAGGAAAGAAACCGGCTGCAATCATTTCATCCATACTTTCAATAAAGCAATTTATAATTTTATCTAAAAGCGGGTAAGTTAGTGTTTCTGTAATAAAACAAGGGAAAGCATCCAGAATATGAATACCTTTTTGTCTCATTAAAACAAACATTAATTCGCTGTAGGGAATTTCTTCATGGTATTTAACTTTCCAAAGTGAGCCATAATTTGCCACAAAAATTGGAAGTTGTCTTTTTTCGAATGCATCATTTACTCCCTTGCTTAAATAAGCACCCTTTTTGTTTAGTTCTTGCTGTAAAGCTGGACCTTTCTCTTTCATATAAACAAGAGAAGCCTTTGCAGATACCAGCGCAAGTGGATGGCGTACGAAAGTGCCGGCAAAATAAGTAACACCAATTTCTGGATAAGAACTATCACCATATTCCCAATTTCCGCCATCTAAGGCATCCATATAATGACTGCTGCCAGCGATTACACCAATTGGCAAACCTGCACCGATCACTTTACCATAAGAGGCTAAATCAGCTTTAATTCCGAATAATGCTTGAGCGCCGCCTGGATGCATTCTAAAACCTGTAATTACTTCATCGAAAATTAGGGCAATACCAGCATTGGCTGTAATTGTTCTCAGTTGTTTTAAGAATTCTATTGGAACAAATTCAGGTCTTCTACTCTGTATAGGCTCCACAAGTACGGCTGCAATTTCTTCTGCTCTTTCATTAATTATGGCTAAAGCTTCGTCTGTTCCGTAATCTAAAACAAGTATATTATGTACTGCTTCTGGCATAATTCCAGCTGCAGCAGGAAAGGACTTTAGTTTTTTTGTTCCTCTAACTAAAACTTCATCGATAATGCCATGATATGATCCAGTAAACGCAACAATAAGAGATTTAGCTGTCACTGTTCTAGCAATTCTGATGCATCCTAAAACAGCCTCAGATCCCGTACTACACAGCGCAGCTCTATCTAAGCCAGTAAATTCACATATTAGTTTACTCACTTCTGCAGCTAATTCATGCTGAGGGCCAACTTCATAACCTTTATCAATCTGTTCGTGCATTGCAACCTTTATGATTTCAGGTTGGTAGCCTAACATATTAGAGCCGAAGCCGTTCAATGCATCTATATATTCATTCCCATCCAAATCCCATAAATTGCTATCTTTTGATTTGTTAATCACGATTGGATAGATCAATTCTTTTGTGGCAGGTCTAAAACCGGATACAACTCTTGGGTCGGCCATATAAGAGCGACTATTTTTTGTATATTCTTTACTTTTTATAGTTTTTTTATTGTAACTCTCCACTAATTTGCCAATAAATTCTGTTTGTTTTTGGCTTAATTCAGAAGATTGACGTTCAATTTTTGGAGTTGCTCCAAAAGGTTTTTGGATTTCCGCTTTTTCTTCTGAAGACAGACTATTATCTGTAAGCCTATTTAATTCTTGTGGCTTTGTAGTAATGTTTGTTTGAGCTACTTGCACTGATGCAGGTTGAATAAAGGTAGGAACACCGCCTTGCATCAACATTACTTGCTTAGATAGAATTTCTAATTGCTGTGCAATTAGACTCAAAGAACTGTCATTTTGAGGGTAATAGGTAGCAATATTTTGAAAAGAATTTGCGGCTTGCTGTTGAATTAAAGATTGGGAAGGCTGTTGTTTATGCGCTTTGTCGTCTGGTGTATTTTCATTTAAATAATCTACTAAAGTATCTACAGAAAAATATTCTTCATTTAATTTTCTAAAAGTTATAGGAAGATTAAACTCTCTTTTTAATGAAATTGCAACTTGTGTTAGTAATAAAGAATCTAATCCTAATTCAAGGAAATTTCTACTTGAATCTGTGTTACTCATTTCAATACCTGAAGCGTCTTCTAATATTTGCTTAACTTTTTGTGTCAGGTTAGTTTTTTTCATCAGTGTAATATTTAATGGTATATCTTGTTCATCTAGGTTAATAATTGTACTGGGTTTAGAGTTCATTGCGCTCACCCAATATCTCTTTTTATCGAATTGATAACTTGGTATATCGATAATATGACGCTTTTGATTTTCATAGAAATCTTTCCAATTAGGACTAATTCCATTAATCCACATGGTTCCCATCGCATTCAGTAATGAGCTATATTCATGCGCTTTGCTAGCTAAACTTGGAATAGAAATAACCTTAGTAGTTTTTAAACCTGCAATTTGTTTAATTAGTGTTGAGGTGACGTTGCCTGGACCAATTTCTAAAAATAAGGATAGCTCTTTTTCGATAATGTTTTCTATTGCTTTAGAGAATAAAACTGTTTTTCTAAGATGTAATGTCCAATAATCAATAGCTGTGGCTTCTTCATCTGTTAATATTTTTCCAGTTACAGTAGATAATATTGGTATTATAGGAGTAGAAAATTGTACTTCTGAAACAATTTTTCTAAAATCTTCCAATATTGGATCCATCATAGCTGAATGAAATGCATGACTGGTAAACAACTGTTTATTTGCAATTTCAGCTTTTTCTAAAATTTGAATAAATTCATTTATATCGTCAAATGGGCCGGCAACAACACAAACTTTCGGACTATTAATTGCAGCAATTGATAAATTTCCAAAAAGTAAATCTTTGATGACCTCACTCTTTTCTCTAATAGAAATCATTGCACCACCTGGTAACTCGCTAATTAATCTACCTCGATTTGAAACTAATTTTAAAGCATCTTCTAAATTAAAAACTCCGGCAAGTTGGGCGGCTACATATTCACCTACGCTATGTCCACAAAGTAGCGTTGGTTTAATTCCCCAACTTATCCAAAGTTTAGCTAAGGCGTATTCAGTTACAAAAAGTGCTGGCTGCGTATATTTAGTGTCTTTTAATTTATTAATGGCCTCCTCTGAAGTTTCCCTAACATAAATAATTGCTCTTATATCGGTATCGAGATATTTTTTTAGTATCCCAGCACATTCATCAATTGCCGCTTTATAAACGGGTTCTTGTTGATAAAGTTCAGAACCCATATTTAAATACTGAGCACCTTGACCTGGAAAAGTGAATGTAACATTTCCTGGTAATTCTGTTAAGATATTTTCATTGGGTACATTTGATTTTTTTAATAACTCCTTCAGTTGGCTTGTTGAATTTGCCACTATAAAACTACGATACCTGAAATCATTTCTCGTTTTCTGTAAAGTGTAGGAGACATTAGAGATTTTTGCAGCTGGATATTTGTCTAAATAATTAATAAGAGAATTAGCATAACGCTCTCTACTTTGTTCTGAATTAGCAGACCAAGTTATAAGATCTGCGGGTAAGCTCTCGGATTGTTCCTGAGTGGCATTTTCATATTCTTCTAGAACAACATGCACATTAGTACCGCCAACCCCAAAGGAACTTACCCCAGCTATTCGTTTAGTTTCGCTTTGCCATTCTGTTAAGGAATTATTAACATAAAATGGACTATTCTCAAAATCAATGTTACGATTGGGAGTATGATATCCTAAAGTAGCTGGAATTTTCTTGTGTTTTAAGGCTAGACATGTTTTTATCATACCAGCAACTCCTGCGGCATGGGTCAGGTGTCCAAAATTACTTTTAACAGAACCTATAGCACAGAAATTATTTTTGTCCTGAGATCCAAAAGCTTCTACAAGCCCTTCGAATTCAATAGGGTCGCCAATTGGCGTACCGGTTCCGTGTGCTTCAATATAACTGAGTTCAGAAGCATTTACTCCCGCATCGGCTATTGCATCGGCAATAGCTCCTGCTTGTCCTTCAATGCTAGGTGCAGAAAAACTACCTTTTCCAAAACCATCGTTATTTACTCCAACACCTTTTATAACGGCATAAATTTTATCTCCGTCGTTTAATGCATCATCAAGTCTTTTTAATAAAATTACACCAGCCCCATCACTAAACACGGTACCTGTTGCGTTATCATCAAATGGCGTGCAATGTCCGTCTGCACTCAACATGCTTCCTTCTTGATAAACATGGCCACTATTGATAGGCGCATTAATACTAGCTCCACCTGCAATTGCAATTTCGCATTGGTTTGCTCGTAAACTATTCACGGCCGTAGCAACAGCTAATAAAGAAGTTGAACAAGCAGAATTTACACTTACAGCTGGCCCTTTCAAATTTAAATGATAGGCGGTTCTAGTCGCTAAATAATCTTTATCGTTAACAGATAATACTTGAGTTTTACCTTGATTATTAATTAAGTTAGGATGATGTAAAACGTTGTTTTCATAATAACTATTATTCCCGTTACCAGCAAAAACCCCAATTTTGGAATTATGTTTTGAGGGTAGATAGCCCGTTTTTTCAAGTATTTCATAAGAAATTTCTAAAAATATGCGTTGCTGAGGGTCCATTAGCTCAGCGAGTTTTGGATTTATACCAAAGAATGAGGGGTCAAATTTATCAGCATTATTAATTATACCTCTAGCGCTAACGTAATTTGAATCATTTTTTTGTTCATCTGGAATGCTTTCATCTAAGTCAGATTCATTAAAAAATGTAATGGTTTCACGACCTTCAACTAAGAGATCCCAATATTCCTCAACAGTGTCAGCCCCTGGAAATCTTGCAGACATGCCAATTACCGCAATATCCCTGTTGATACTGGATGAGTTTTTAATTTTTACTATTTTTTGCTGTAAGTTGGTTTGATCGAGATGCTTTGCTATTCCTGAAATTGTTGGGTATTGATAAAGTTTTGTAACCGGTAAATTGTAATTAAATAAAGATTTTAATTCAGCCGCAGTTTTCTGAGCCAATAAAGAATTTCCTCCAATTTCAAAAAAATTATCATCTAAACCAATTTTATCATATCCGAATATATTTTTAAATACTTTTTCAATATCAATCTCTTTTTGAGTTATTGATTTCCTAAAAACAACATTTGTTTCAGGTCTTTTGCTAGTGGGTTTAGGAAGCATTTTTCTGTCAACTTTTCCACTAGTAGTTTTTGGGAATTCTTCCAACCAGACAAATGCATCTGGAAGCATATATTCTGGTAAAGATTTAGCTAATATTTCTCGAAGTTTTTTATCTATATAATTTTCATTTTCACCAATTAAGTATGCAACCAATACTTGTCTGCCAGGTAAGTCCTCCCTTAAAATGACAGCCACTTGTTTGATGTCTTTTTGTTGAGCTATTGCAACTTCAATTTCTCCAAGTTCAACTCTGTATCCTCTTATTTTAATTTGATGATCACTTCTGCCCAAAAATTCAATATTACCGTCAGTAAGCATTAAAGCTAAATCGCCTGTTTTATATATTCTAATTCCAGATTTAGGGATATTCACAAATTTTTCTGCAGTCATTTCAGACGAATTCAAATAACCATTTGCAAGACAAACTCCACTGATACAAAGTTCTCCTGTAGTCCCTAATGGCACTTCTTCTAAATTCTCATCTAGTATTAAAATTTTGGTATTATAGATTGCTTTGCCAATATTAGGTAAATTCGGCCAATTTTTTGGGTTGCCATCAAGTTTTAATTCAGTAACTACGTGAGCTTCTGTAGGCCCGTATTGGTTATATAGTATCGAACCTGGAATTTTTGAGAAAAAGCTAATCAATTGTGGCGTAACTTTGAGCTGCTCTCCAGCAGTCATTACTTCTTTTAAGGTTGGAGGAAAAATATGGTTCGCAATTGCACTTTCAGTTAATGATTGCAATGCAACAAATGGCATAAAAATTCTGTTTACATTTTGTTCTAAAATTAGTTTTACAAGTAGATAGGCATCTAGTCTAATGTCTTCTGATATCAGGATCAAGTGACCACCAGTAATTAATGTTGCAAAAATTTCTTGGAAAGAAACATCAAAACTAAGGGGAGAGAATTGTAAGGTCTTAGTTCCTTGTTGGGCTACTGATTTTTCTTTCTGCCATAATAATAAATTAACTAGTGCCATCTGTCCCATACATACCCCTTTCGGTAGGCCCGTTGTGCCAGAAGTATGTAAAATATAAATCAGACTATTTTTTTCAGTTTTGATGTCTAAATTTTCAACCGATAAATCTTTCGAAAAATTTAAGGCATCTTCTAAAACTAAAATTTTGTGATCTAGAACATCATATTTATCCTGATATTTTTTAGGTAATAAAAATAATTTTGATTGTGAATTATCAAGTACAAACTTAGCTCTATCATTAGGGTAGCTTAAATCTACAGGGACATAAGCACTGCCTGTTTTTATTATTGCTAGCAAACAAATTATATTATCTATTGATCGCTCAGTTGTAATGGCTATCCTATCATTTGGTTTAATGTTTTGTTCAAGTAAAAAATGAGCTAATTGATTTGATTTTTTATTTAAATCATTATATGTTAGATAGCTATTTTTAAAACTTATTGCTACTTCATTGCCATTCTTATATGCAGCTGAGTAAATTAAATCACTAAGCAAAAAACTAATATTGTTTTCTGAATTATTTTTTTGATTTGAAAACATGGTTTTAATTTTTGGAATAGCTTGAAGTGAAATAGTTAAAAAAATAATTGCTATACAACTGATGTCAAGTTTTATTTTAACAAACCAACCTTTAGTAGATGTTAAATGTTGTATAGGGAGTTAAGTGCGCTTATTTTTCTATTTATTAAACTCAAATTAATATTTTAGTTTAAATTCAAATATAGTAAAAATGAAGTATTTAAAAAATGGATAAAATTATCAATTCAGCTCATAATATTTTTACAGCTAATTATCATTGTTTTAAATAACAACACCCTTCTTTTCATCATTTTACTTTAAAAAAATATATAATTTATTACATTGAAAATTCGGACGATAATGATATTAAAATATTCCCTAATTGTTAATTTCCTCAAAATGATATTAGCAAAATTTAATAGTATTATATTAGCTCATAACCCTATTTTTTTTTATAAAAATTTATTAGCTTTTTATACATTTGATTATGAATAATGATCATCCGACTCAGCTCTTAAATAATCCTATTTATAATGCATTAAACTCAGGAAATAACAGTTTTGCAAAAGGACATGAAAATGCAAAATATTATATGGAAAATGTAGCTGCTTTTGCTGGATTGAAAGATAATGCTATAGCAGATTTTGAAATGTTATATCAGCTTAGTAAACATGAAAGTGTATTTGTTGTCTTCTCTACATTTTCTGTAAGAATAACTGCACAATGGGAAATAATTAATTATTTGGATATGCACCAAATGGTATTTGAAGATAAGAAAATAAACTTTTCTAAGGATGAGCTAATTGTTGATTTAAAGGATGATCATGTGAAAGAAATGAAACACCTTGTAGATTTAACTAAACCAGGGCCTTTTTTAGATAGGACAATAGAATTTGGTAATTATACCGGGATTTTTAATCAAAAAAAATTGATAGCAATGGCTGGTCATCGCTTTAATCCAAATACGTACAGAGAGATAAGTGCTGTTTGTACCCATCCAGATTATTTAGGTAATGGCTATGCCTCTATATTACTGAAAGAGCAAATAAGAAGAATTGTAAATCGAGGAGAAACACCATTTTTGCACGTACGAAATGACAACATTGGAGCGATAAAACTTTATCAAAAATTAGGATTTAAAATCCGAACACCAATGATTGCTTATGTGATTAAGAAGGTTTAAAAATATATGTCCACGGTGTAAGTTCTTGTGTTTGTGCTAATCCATGAGTGCTTCTTTCTTTAAATTTAATTACTTCATATAGATTATAGCTTGCAAAGTCGAAAAATTTATCTATTGTATATGCGCTGTCTGTAAAATTTATGTTTACTTTATTTGTATAGTTTTGTATGTTAAAAATTTACGTAACCTATTTGTTTTAATCGTAACTAAAAATTTATATTTGTTTTAACAGTTTGTGAACTGTATCAAATTATAATTTTATAACGCTTCACCATGATTAAACATTTCTACTTCCCAAGTCTAATTGTAGCCTCATTCCTCAGCACTTCAGTGCTGGCACAAACAAATCCTACAGCTGCTGCTAAAACTCAGGTCACTGTGCCCGCAACTAGCATTGCCAATTTTACTAAGGATTTTAAAAAGCAGGAAGGATATTTTAACTTTTATTATGATGAAAAAACCGGCAAAGTATTTTTGGAAATTTCCAAATTCGATCAAGATTTTTTATATTTCAGTTCATTAACTGATGGTGCAGGTCGAAATGCAGAACGTGGACAGGCCAGTACATCAATTACTCGTTTCATTAAAGTTGGTCCAAAAATATTTTTATTAGAGCCTAATATAGCTTATCGAGCAGGCAATGGTAATCCTGATGAAATAAATACTGTAGAAGGCTCGTTTGCAAAATCAGTGATTTGGGGCTTTGTTCCAGTAGCAACTGAAAATGGAAAGGTATTGGTAGATCTTACCCCATTTATCATTCGCGATAGTCAAAATATTGGAGCAAGCATTGGCGCACCAGCGTCATCAATGGGCGGAGCATCCAGAACAGCTGGTACAACGGCAAATTACAAAGTAGATGAGAGTAGATCTGCGGTCTATTTGCCTAACACAAAGAACTTCCCCAAAAATACAGAATTCGAATCGATGCTAACATTCACAGGTGGTGCACCAAGTGGTAGAGGTAATATTGCTCCAGATCCAAATGCGGTAACGGTAAGGATGCATCAATCATTTGTAGAATTGCCTGATCAAAACTTCAAACAGCGTAAGTTTGATCCGCGTTCTAGTTTTTTCCAATTTAGTTATACTGATTTTTCTGCACCTATGACATCGCCATTGGTTAAGCGTTTTACTTCAAGACATCGTCTGGAGAAAAAAGATCCGAGTGCAAAAATGAGTGAAGCTGTTAAACCAATTATATATTATATAGATCGTGGTGCGCCTGAGCAAATAAAAAAAGCATTAATAGAAGGTGGATCATTTTGGAATGAAGCTTTTGAGGCTGCGGGTTTTAAAAATGCGTTTCAGGTAAAAGAATTGCCATTAGGAGCAGATCCAATGGATATACGCTATAATGTAGTCAACTGGATCACCCGTGCAGGCAGTCCAAGAGCATTTTCGTACGGTTCTTCTTACACAGACCCGCGTACAGGTGAGATAATTAAGGGTGTTGTTACATTAGGTTCAGATCGTCATCGTCAAGATTATCTGATAGCGGAAGGTTTATTGCAACCCTATGTTGATGGTAAACCAGTGCCCAAAGAAATGGAGGAGATGGCCTTAGCCCGAATTAGACAATTGTCAGCCCATGAGATTGGGCATACCTTAGGACTAAATCATAATTTTGCAGCAAGCCCAAAAGAACGTGCTTCAGTAATGGATTATCCTTTTCCACGAATTAAAATGAAAGCAGATGGAGCTATTGATTTATCAGATGCATATGCAAAAGGTATAGGCAGTTGGGACAAAAGAGCCATAATGTGGGGGTATAGTGTTTTTCCTAATGGTGTAGACGAAAGCAAAGCCTTAGATCAAATTATGAAAGAGACGCTAAAACAAGGATTTCAATACATTCCTGATATTGGTGGTTATACACATCCAGCTGCTAATCAGTGGGAAGATGGACCTGATCCAATTTCTGATTTAAATCATTTAATGAAAATTAGAAAGCAAGTGTTAAGCAATTTCTCTGAAAAAGCAATTATAAAAGATGCACCATTAGCTACTTTAGAAGAAGTTTTAGTGCCAATTTATTTATTGCACCGTTATGAGATAGAAGCTGTTGCAAAATCAATTGGCGGCTTATATTTTACGCATGCTATAAAAAATGACGGTCAAATTCCAACTAAAATGGTCGATCCAGCACAACAATGGAGTGCTTTCGAAGCTTTGGTTGCCACAATTACTCCAGAAGCTCTAGCATTACCTGAAGAATTGATCGCAAAAATTCCCCCTCGTCTGACAGGCTACCCAGGTTCATCCGAGATTTTCTCACGTTATACAGGTCCAACATTTGATCCAATTGCCACAGCTGAGACAGCTGCTAATGAAACTATTGCTTCCTTGTTAAATCCTCAGCGTGCGGCTAGGTTAATAGAGTATAATGCAAGAGATGAAAAACAGCCAGGGCTACTCGCTGTTATTGATCAATTACTTGCAAAAACATGGAAAGCTGCAACAATAACAGGTTATCATGGCGAACTACAACGAATGGTTAATAACCTTACCCTAAAGTATCTGCTACAATTGGCTGCCAATGTAAATGCGTCAGAGAATGTAAGGGGCGAAGCATTATTGAAGGTAGAAGAATTAAAAACTTGGATGAATACGACTTTAAGCAATAGTAATTCACCGAAGCAAAAAGCAAATATTTTATTCGGCTTATCACAAATCAAAGAGTTTAGTGAATCACCTAATAAATTTCAGCCGGCTCCTGCGCAAGTAATGCCACCTGGTGCTCCAATTGGAATGGGTTTGAT
Source organism: Sphingobacteriales bacterium (assembly GCA_038243335.1). Taxonomy (GTDB): domain Bacteria; phylum Bacteroidota; class Bacteroidia; order Sphingobacteriales; family Sphingobacteriaceae; genus Pedobacter. The sequence continues at coordinate 6,050 of JBBSRF010000003.1, read as the reverse complement.
GAATTTTATTGATGAAGATAGGAGGTAATATCATTGTTAAATTTTTATCACAAAATCGTTCTTAATTTGTATTCGATAGGCCATCAACTGATTCTATCATTTTAAAATATTTGATTACGATAACCTGATTTTGAGATGTAATGATAAGGGTTTATTTGGAGCTAATAAATTTAATAGAAAAACTAATGCCGAGAACATTATTTATTACAAGAGTGATGAACAATGTATTTTAATTATAATTTTATCTAAGTTTGAAAAAGAACGGTTCTAAATTGTAATCTATTGTGATAAAGATTGACTATTATTTTAAGTTTGTACAAAGAAAATAAACAATGGCAAAAACAAAACTTACAGTAAATAATAATGGTTCTATAAAAATCGAGGGAGATTTCGAAATTGTAGATAGAAATGGTGATAATTATGGCTTGCAAGGAAGAACTGTATTGTCCATATGCCGTTGTGGTTTATCTAAAAACAAACCATTTTGCGATGGTTCTCACAATGGTAATTTTGATCATGAAGCTTTAGCTTTCGACTTGCCTCCTAAAAAGGTTTAAAATTAATAGCTTAATTAAAAAGCACCAATTTAAATTGGTGCTTTTTAATTAAAAACTTTATCTAACTATCTTTTTAATTAGTTCCGATATACTTGTTGATCTTGAAACAGCGTAGATAGTTCCTCCGGCCGATAACTGATATCCTGCTGATACAGTATAAATAAGTTTTTCTGTAATTAAGCCTGTTGCATTGTCTATAATATAGGTTCCGTTAGAATTGCTATTGTTCATTTGGCTAATTATTTTTGAAACAAACTTGACAACTGTACTCTTTGCATTTAAATCCTCAACCAAAAATGTTGTATTTAGTTTTTGTTGATTGATTGTAATTGAATCTTTCCAAGTGAACCCTTTCTTCAATTTTGAAATATCACCTAAATCTGAGAACAAACTTAATAATATTCCTTTTTCAAAAACTTCTGGTGTTATACCCACAAATGAAACTAATGTGTCTGTAGCAATTTCAGCTTTATAAAAACTCGAAGATAAAACAACTCCATATTTGTCAACATTCACATCAATTTTTTTATTGATCATATGGGCTAATGCTTTTTGAATGGATGAAGTAGAATCTATTTGTTGACTTGAGTTAAAATACAATTGTTTACCTAAAGTATTCACGAGGTTATCCATTTTGTTAATTTTAACCCCAAAATTTATAACTGTCGGAGAAATAGAATTAACGATATACGATTTTGTCATCGAGGATACAGAACTAACTTCTAAAGTTTGCTCACCTCTTTGTAAGGACGAATTAGAGCTGATTAATGTTTCTCTTTGAAATTCATCGCCTAGTTTTAATGAAAGTATACGATGGTTATCCTGAGCGAAAACATTAAAGCTAACTAAAAATAAAAATAATAATATTGGTATTTCTAAATTAAATTTTCTTTTGGGAATCATAAATAGTATCAATATAATTAATAAGATAAAATGCACTTATATGAAAGTGAATAATTTCAGTTTAAGGTTTAGATAATCTTATTTGTGGCATTGGAGGTATAGGAGATACAGGAGGTAGTATTGGTAAACGTGGTGAAGCACCAATATTTGACAATGAGGAAGGTATATCTGTTGTAGAAATGCCAAATTGTGTGCCTGGACCAAAAGGTATTGCTGGTCTAATAGGCAATAATGGCATTAATCCCCCAGAAGATGGTGTAGCAATCGGAGATAATGATGGGACTAGTGGCATTATAGGCATTGTTGGTTGTGGAGGTACAATTAACCTAATAAAAGGAGCTGTCGTATTTATATTTCCTGGTACTGGAACTCTTAAATCAGAGTTGTTATTCAATCCTCGTTGTGCGTTAGCCTTATCTAAGCTAAATGCTGTAAGTAACAGCATAATAAAAAATATTTTTCTCATTTGTAATTTGATTTTTTATCTAAAGATATGGGTAATCCAATTGTTGCAATTACACCAGCCCTATCTCCAGTATATTTAGTTAAATTGTATATCCCAAATCCAAAAGTTAGGTTATTATTTTTAATAGGTCTGAAACCTGTAGAAAAACCTAAATTTAAACCAGACCACTCCGCATTTAAATTTACTTGTTTGAAAATTTCATAAGAAATACTTCCAAAAACACCAGTCCCATATTTGCCTTTGCCTCTTGATATATCATAAGGGCTTTTTAATAAAAATCTACCAGTACCAAAACCGATTGTATAACTCAGGGCTGCAAAGCCAGGTCTCTTAGATTTTAAGGTCTGAACAGCATGACTAAATGCCAAATAATAGGTATGATAAGGTGCATCAGAAACCTTTTCATCCGCAAATAGTTGTAATGCACCTACAGAAATACTACTGTTTTTGAAAATCTCTCTACTCACGACAAAGTTAGCTGAATAATCTTGAAATTTAGAAACTCGGCCAACATTCACGCTAGCTGCAAAATTTACTGCTTTTGAAGGATTGCCAAATGTTATTCCTGCGGTTGCGATTAAATCTGCTTTATTTGTGTAACCTGCTGGATAAATACCACCTACAACTCCATAAATAAAAGTACCATAACTTCCCCAGCCAGATGGAGTCATTACACTGGCAACACTATTATTAGGTAACATGTATTGGCTGATTACGATCTGACCTTTCTCTGAAGTTAAAGAATCCATTTTAATACTCAATTCTTTTTCAAAAGAATTTTGAGAAAAAGAATTTTGAGGACAAAATAGACTAATAGCAATAAAGAAAATAAATCCAATTTTTAACAAAGGAATCATTCTAATTGTTATAGTCTTTTTTTGATGGGTAATTATATTCAGTAGCATTAATTTTTTTGCCAAGTAAAACTTAGACTTTTAAACAAGATAAGTAAAAGTTAGTACAAATATATTTTTATTTTGTAATGAAATAACTAACATGCAAATATTTGTAAAAATGACAAAATACTTTCCCTATTATTTAAAAAATAGGGAAAAATGATTTGTACTATAGGTAACGAATAAAATCTACACAGTTTTTTTAAAATCAAATCATTTTACAGTTGAATAATGATACAAATGTTTTAAAATTCCATGTTAAATTAATCTTTATCAGTTTTCTTTTGTCATAACACCATAATTATAAGATGATATGAGAACAAAAAGTTATAATTTTTATGTCGCTATAATCGCATTAAGTTGTTTTATAGTGCTTTCCTCTAGTGTTATCAGCTTAAATGAAAGGTTTGTTTTTCCTTATAAAAAGGCGGGTTTAACTGAAAAACAAGCCGCAGCTCATCTATTAAGTCGATTTACTTATGGTGCTAAAAACGGTGATGTAGACCTTGTTATTAAAACTGGATTAGAAAAATGGTTCGAAGAACAGTTGGAAGGAAAATTAAATGATAAAGATTTAGATCAAATGTTAGCTAAGTACGATGCTATAAATCTAACCAATGATGAAGTAGAGAATCTTTATCCGAGAAATGCTCAAATTGTTAGGTTAGCGGTTAAAGATGGATATCTTAATAAAGATTCTGTTAATAAAGCAAATGGTAAAGAATACAGAACAATCTTAACTTCTTACATGAAGGATAAGGGTTATCGGCCTCAGCAAGAATTGTATCGCCAATTTATTAATCAGAAAATATTAAGAGCTAGCAATTCCAATAATCAGTTAAGAGAATTGATGACAGACTTTTGGTTTAATCACTTTAATGTTTCCTTAAGTAAAAACCAATGTGCTGCATTTGTTCCTGCTTATGAAAGAGATGTGATAAGGCCAAATGTTTTTGATGATTTTGAAAATTTATTACTTAAAACTGCTAAATCTCCAGCAATGCTGATGTATTTAGATAACGCTAGTAGTACTGGAACTAATGTGCCAATAAATCGAATAGATGGCATGATGATGTCTAAACCAAATCAGAGAAATTTAAGAAATGGGGTAATTGCTAACAAGTTGGCAAATGCGAAAAACCAAAATAAGAAACAAGGTTTAAATGAAAACTACGCACGAGAAGTTATGGAATTACATACTTTGGGTGTAGATGGTGGTTATACACAGAGCGATGTAACGCAAGCAGCAAAAGCACTTACCGGTTGGACATTAGCGCCAATGGGTGATAATGGTTATGGTGCTGCCATGAAAAATTTAATCGAAAAGACTGGCAAAGATAATTTGCACAAACGTGGTTTTGTGATTGATGGAGATTTCTTTTTTGCAATGAACAGACATGACAATAGTGAGAAAACAGTTTTGGGCAAAAAATTTGCTGCAGGTGGTGGTTATGAAGAAGGGGTTGCCTTACTTAAAATGTTCGCACATCATCAATCAACTGCACAATTTATTTCTAAAAAAATTGCTGTTCGTTTTGTTAATGATAACCCGCCACAAAGTTTGATTGATAAGATGGCAAAAACATTTTTGAATAGCAATGGAAACATTAAAATGGTTTTAATTACAATGGTAAGTTCGCCAGAGTTTTGGACTAAAGAATCGCTTAGAGAAAAAACTAAATCGCCATTTGAATTGGCAATTAGTGCTGTTAGAGCTTTGGATGCTAAAATTAATCAACCCTACCAATTGTATACATGGATTAATAAAATGGGCCAACAAATGTATTATTATCAGGCGCCAACAGGTTTTCCAGATAAAGGACAATATTGGATTAATACAGGTTCTCTTTTAAATAGAATGAATTTTGGTTTAGCATTGGCTTCTCAAAAAATACCTGGTATTACATTCAATTTAGCAGCATTAAATAATAATCATGAACCTGAAAGTGCAGAGCAAGCACTGCTTGTTTATAGTAAGTTATTTATGCCAGAAAGAAATTTAGACGAAACAATTGCAAGGTTAAAGCCATTACTCAATAATCCAAACCTTGAGAAGAGTGTAGCAAATGCAGCAGAAAAAAATTTACCACCAAAGCAAAAAGACACAATGTTAAATGAAGATGCAAACATGATTGGTGACGATATGCAAAATCAAAAAGTAAAAAAAACGATAGTTAATGGAATGTCAGGACAGAAGCCTGCAGGAAATTCAATGTTAGCGCAAGTTGTTGGTATAATAATAGGTTCCCCAGAATTTCAACGTAAATAAAATTTATCATGGCAAATAGAAGAGGATTTCTTAAAGCAGGAGGATTAGCATTATTTGGTATAAGTTTAGGTGGTATACCAGGTTTCTTAGCAGACGCAGTTGCTGGAACCAGAACTCCAAATTTGTTTAAAAAGAAAAAAATAATGGTCTGTATTTTTCAGCGTGGTGCAATGGATGGTTTAATGGCTGTAACCCCGTTTACTGATCAATATTTAAAATCTGCCAGATCAGGTTTGTTTATATCTGCAGCGCAGAACGTGAAAGGTAAATCATTAATTGATTTAGATGGAAAATTTGGCTTACATCCTTCTATGAATTCATTTGAAGCGGTTTTTAGAGAAAAAAGACTGGGCATTGTACATGGAATAGGATCGCCAAATAATACACGTTCTCATTTTGACGCTCAAGATTTTATGGAGTCTGGAACTCCATTTAACAAAGGTACCGCAAGTGGTTGGTTAAACCGTGCAATGGGTTTGTTAGGTCATGAGGCTGCTACACCTTTTCAAGGTGTAAGTATAACTTCGTCTTTACCTAGGTCATTTTACGGTGATAATCCTGCAGTTGCAATTAGTGATTTATCAGATTTTAATATTCAATTAAAGGGCGATCAGTCTGGTGCAAATATGGCTTCAAAAAGTTTCGAAGACTTGTACGATCAAACATCTTCTGGATTATTGAAAAATACAGGAAAAGAGAGTTTTGATGCAATGAAAATGTTAAAACAGTTAGATACTAAGAGTTACCAACCAGAGCATAATGCTGTCTATCCTACATCAGCTTTGGGTAGGTCCTTAAAACAAATTGCTCAATTAATAAAGATGGACGTTGGATTAGAAGTTGCATTTACAGAATCTGGAGGTTGGGATACGCATTTTAATCAAGGAACAGATACTGGTATTTTTGCTCGTAATGTAAATGATTTGAGCAATAGTATGATTGCGTTTTGGAATGATATT
>JBBSRF010000002.1:0-37212 GCA_038243335.1 Sphingobacteriales bacterium | reverse complement strand
CGAGGGTAAACACAGCATGAGTATCCTCAATGCAATCAGAAATAAAATAGTACTCCGAGTAGCAGCGGTTGTAAAAAACAAAACACCTTTTAAAAATAACTATAAAATAGCAGCTTAAAATTTGTAATTATCATAACAATCATTTCGAACGATTTTTATACGAGGAGAAATCTCTTTATTAGCTGAACTAACCTTAGTTTACTATTGACAGTAAAAATAACAGAGGAAATTTCTCGTTGCTTTCCTCACTCGAAATGACGGTTTGATAAATAGGTATTAAAAATTATAGAACTATAAATCAATTACTTACTCATTTTGAACTGTGTTTACAATTATATAACTTATAATTCAGTTGTAAAACTGAAAATTTAGTTATATGTTTGATTTATGGAAGAGTTAACTAAAGCAGAAGAGCGGATTATGCAAGTGATATGGAAACTGCAAAAAGCATTTGTTAAAGATGTTATTGATGAGCTAGAGGAAGAGCCAAAACCTCCTTATAATACAATCTCCTCTATTGTTAGGCTTTTAGAAAAAAAAGGTTACATCAGCTATAAAGCTTATGGCAAAACTTACGAGTATTTTCCGGCAATAACTAAGGAAAACTACACTAAAACTACTTTTTCCAAAATGTTTTCAGGGTATTTTGATAGTTCACCGGCAAGTCTATTATCTTTTATGGTAAAAGAAGAAAAATTGAGTGCAGCAGATATAGAAGAGTTAAAAGTACTGATCAATAAAAAAGCTTAATTATGGAATGGTTCAATTACTTACTGAAGGTTAGTGCCTGCTCGGCATTGTTCTTCGCTTTCTACTTATTGGTTTTAAGGAGATTAACTTTCTTTAAAATTAATCGTTTTTACTTGCTTTTTGCCTTGTTGCTGAGCTTTGTAATTCCGACTTTACATTTTACTATAGAAAGAGAAGTTGAAGTCGATCCTGCCATTGACATGCCAGTTATAACACAAAATGAAAGCGCAATTGAACAAATAGATTTTGCTCCCATTATCACCACAGCACCATCAATACCAATGGAAGAGTCATTTGATTGGCTCAGTTTATTACCTTATTTATATGTTTCAATAGTTTGTAGCTTACTTGCTTTAGCTACATGGCGATTGTTTAAATTGATTAATCATGCCAAACAAAATACCCAAGAAATTAATGGATTAAAACTGGTGTCTAAAAGTGAAGGCTTTACCAATTGCTCTTTCTTTAATTATGTTTTTATAGATGAAAATAACTTAACAGAAAGCGAGCTACAAGTTTTGTTGAGAAATGAACAAGTGAATGTCAAACAATATCACTCTTTAGATAAAGTTATACTAATTATTGTAAAGGCAGTATTGTGGTTTAACCCGATAGTTTACCTATATGATAAAGCTTTGGAGCAAATACACGAGTATGAGGCAGATGAAGCTACCTCTCAAAATTTCGATACGGCAACTTATGCAAATCTACTGCTAAGATTGGCTGTAATAAAAACACATATGCCTTTAGTGCACAATTTTGTGAAAAGCCCTATTAAAGAAAGAATAAAAATGTTATACCATACTAAATCAAAACAGATGAAAAAATTAATATACTTGTTAGCACTGCCAATTGGATTGGGCTTGTTATGGGGTTTTACTGTTGATGTAATCGACGTTATGCCTAAAATTGGAAAAGAATTTACGTTGATACTCGATGCTGGGCATGGAGGAAAGCAAATTGGTGCAACAATAAATGGTTTTAACGAAAAAGATATCACCTTGACTTTTGCTAATAAAATAAAGGCATTAGCTGAAGCAAAGGAATTAAAGTAATTACAACCAGAGCCGGTGATAAAACTGTGAGTTTAAAAGAGAGGCTTAAAGTAAATGGCGATATTCTGATTTCGTTACATGTAAATTCAGAACCAATAAACAATGGCGGTAAAATTAATGGAATAGAAATGTATACTTCAACTTTAACCGAAAGTATAAAATCGACCAAAGTAAATGCATTAAGCAAATATCTTTTTGCAGGTATGCAAAACCTTAACGGTATAAATATAAATTCTGAATTAAAAAGTAACAATCTATTCCTATTAAGAGAAAGTAAAATTCCAGGTTTAATTATACAATTAGGTTATTTGACGAACAAAAGTGATTTAAAATTCATCACAAATGAAGCCAAGCAGGACGAGCTTGCGGAAGCAATTGTAAATGGAATTGAACTTTATAAAAATAAATCTTCAGTCGATCAAAAAATAGAATTAAATGAAACAAAATTGGGTTCTTCATTTAAATTATATGATCAAGATATCCCTTTTATCAATAGAAAAACGGTTAACTCAAATACTGATAAAAAGAATGAAAACATTAAAGTAAGTGTAAAAAATAAAACCATAGCAAACATAACTACCAGTGAAATTGGAGTTGCAAAATTATATTTCCTTATTAATGAAAAGATTTATACTGAAGCAGAAGCAATGAAATTTACACCAGCATTTATTGCCCAATTGAGTGATATAAATGGTGTAGGTAATTTAAAAAATATGTATGATCTGCCTAATATTGATAAAAGCATAAACAACTTTGTAATATGGTTCGGTAAAGAACCAAAACTAGCAGATTATGCTTTTAAGGACAAAGCTATTTCTCAAAAATATAATGATAAAACTATTGAGGGCAAGATTATTGGCTTTACTTATGCTGACAATAAAGAGATGAGTAGTTTTTTAGTTAAAACAACCAATGGCGAAACTGTTAAAGCTAATGTGGAAGCAAAATTTGCTAATCAAACGGCTACCATGATTGCTAAAGATGATAACGTTTCTATTAAAATATACAATGCAAACTATTGGAAGGATAATGAATATCCTGTATTGACAAATTATAAAATTTCTAAAGGAGGAAAGTTATTATATGATAGATGGCCGAAGGTTGAATTCAAAAATTCATTGGAAATAAAAAGTAATGACAATACAAATCTTGCTGAAAACGGAAGTTCCCAGTATGTAGTTAATAGGCCTAAAGAAATACCAAATTCATATGCATATAATTTACTTAAAGATTTGAAGGCTAATAATGATTCATTAAGAATGAACACAGTATTTGATAATACGATTATCTTAGTCGGAAACGTAAAAATGAATGTTGATGGTTATTCAATAACTGCCAAAATTATAAATGGAGATAAGTATTCTAATTTAATAAAAGTTCATTTAGCCACAGTAACTACACCAGAAGGCTCAATTTTAAGTGCTGATGAGTTTGAATTTGATGTTAAAACTAAATTATTTACAGTAACAAAAATGAAAGGTTTTTATGCTAATGATAAATAACTATAAATTCCTTGGGAGGTATGAGGCACCGAAGTAACTTCTGCGGAGCAATCTTAAAGCGGATTACTGGAATGAGATTTCTCCTCGCTACGCTGCGTTCGAAAAGACGATATTTAAGTTTTTAGTCCAATCGCCTAGCCATCATTCTAAGCCCTCCCTACTGGGGAGGGTTGGGAGGGGCTTCTAATTCCCAGGCTGATAGGTTCGCTCTGCGTTCTTAACCACATCTTCCTTATAAAACAATACATCCTTAAACTGCCCTTTAGCATACATGGCGCCTTGGTCGTTAAAATGTTTTGATTTTGGGTTACCACTATTGCCGCCCGCTAAAATAGATTTTGCTTTAATTCTTGGTCCAAATTCTACTGCACAAACAAAGCTATTTCCACTAAACCCATAACGTTTGTTGGTTTTAAACTGATTGCTGCGGTATGATGGCAATTGCCCCCATAAAGCAGATCCAAAACTAACGGCTGTGCTCGCTAAATTGTCGTCGTATTTTTCATCCATTGCTCCAGTTAAACGCTGAAAACGATTAATTTCTCCCCAAGCAATTTGCCATTTGCCAAAACGTTTATTCAAATCTGCAATGGTAGCTTTTAATGGATCTAACAATTGATTTGCTCTTGCACTAGCTGCAAATGCTATGGTGTTTTCTACTTGGTCTTTCTCTCCAGGGTCAATGTAGACTTTTTGTAAAACCATATTTAAACGAGGTGCCCATTCTAATGCCAACGCTGCAGCTTCAGAGGTTTCACCAGATCTGTAATCCCAATTTTTTAATAAGGCGATTGGCGCTTTTAATTCTTCTTTTAAGGGGTCGCTGGTTGGTAAGGATGCATAGGCATTTATCAAAGCCGGTATTAAAACTTCAAATGCAGGCATATAGGTATCATACCCCATTCCTATGACTTTATCAATGCTGTATTTTGTCGGAATACTTAATAATTTATTTGCAGCAATACCTCTAAAATTTTCTCCGTCTGGCGCCATATAAGTAGGATAATTTGCTTTTATTGGGCTGTTTGCTCCGGCTACGCTAAATGGAGTAGAGTTGCAATTTTGCAGCCAACCATTTATAGGATTATAAACATGAACCATGTCTTTAACTTCGTGTAAACCTTTCCAAGCAGTTGCTGAAGTGCTTCCATCTACAACTTCAGCCCAATTGTATTTTTGATCTCTAATTGGAATAAAATTACCATGCCAATAGGCGATATTTCCCTTGTCATCTGCATAAACGGTATTGTTTGATGCATTGGCTTTTAAATCCATCGCTTTTTTATATTCATCGAAACTTTTGGCTTTTGTACGCACCCAACTTTGAACCAAACTTGCCGCATTTCTATTTTTAGCTTTTAAACTAATCCATTTCCCATCTCTTATCGCCATTACTGGTCCATTATTGGTAAAATACGTTGTAAAACTTTTGGTTTTTAAGCTAGCGCCATCTAAATATTGAATGTTGATTTTCTTTTTTATAACTGGAAATTTCTTTTTATCGTATTCGTAAAATAAGCCTTTAGCGGTTTTGGTAATTTTCTCAGCATACATGTCTGCAATATCTACGTTGTTTGAAGTATGCATCCAACCTAAATGTTCGTTAAAGCCTTGATAAACAAAAAATTGACCCCACGTTACAGCGCCATATGCATTTAAACCTTCTTCACTTTGCATTTGTATTTCTGGCCTAAAATAAAAGGTAGTATGTGGATTGATATATAAAATGGCATTCCCAGACTCGGTAATACTCGGCGCAAAAGCAAAACCATTTGAGCCACTTTGTTGGTCTTTTAAAACCGGGACGTAAGCATTAGGTTGATGATCGCCAGTATAGAATTTTTTTAATTCTGTAATGGTCAAGTTAGCGGTGTTAATAGCACCAATACTTCCGTCTGTCCACATTAGAGCAAACCAGGGTTTAAATCTAGTTAATAAAGCAGGTTTAACATTTGGATTTTTGTATAGGTAATAATTAATTCCAGCAGCGTAGGCATCTAATATTTTTTTAAACGAAGGTTGTGCTTTGGCATAATCAGCCTTAGCTTCGGTAGAATCAAACAATAATCGAATTTGAAGATCATTGAAAATATTTTTTTCTCCATTAATTTCAGATAATCGGCCTAATTTTTCAACATAGTTTAATTCTACTCTTTTAAAATCATCCTCACATTGTGCATAAAGTAAACCAAAAACGGCATCGGCATCGGTTTTCCCGTATACATGCGGAATGCCCCAATTATCTCTTATAATGTTGACTTGTTTTGCCTGATTTTTAAATGCTGTAATTTCTTCTGCACTAAATTTTTGAGCGAAAACTGAAATTGGGAGTAAAAGCAGGAGGATAAATCTTTTCATAATGTAAAATAATTGCAGCCAATATATTTAAATTGGATGATAGGGCTAAGTTGTGAAATATTTTTTAAAGTTTATATATTCTTTGTTATTCATCATATTGTATTATAAACCTGAAAGCGTTAATTATTTAATAAAATTAGTTTTGACTGGCAATATTATTAAACTCAAAGACCCTGAAATAAATTTAGGGTGACGGCCTTGTGATCCTAAAAAACATATAAACTTCAGAAATCAACAGCTAATAAGCGAACTCTAGTGATCTTGTTGTTAACTATACAATACACTAATGCTACCAATGAACTTTCTTATTGCTAATGAAATGCTTACTTTTGCCAAAACATTAAAAATATAAAGATGAGTATTACAAGAGGACCGATATCGAAATTTATGGAGACCAATTATCTTCATTTTAACGCTGCGGCGATGATGGATGCGGCTAAAGGTTATGAAACCCATTTAGATGAAGGTGGAAAAATGATGATTACCCTTGCAGGTGCAATGAGTACTGCAGAACTGGGTATCTCTTTGGCAGAGATGATTAGACAAGATAAAGTGTCTATCATATCTTGTACTGGCGCCAATTTAGAAGAAGATATTATGAATTTGGTTGCGCACTCACATTATAAGAGAGTTCCTAACTATCGTGATTTAAGTCCGCAAGATGAGTGGGATTTGTTAGAAAACCACTATAATCGCGTTACTGATACTTGTATTCCAGAGGAAGAAGCTTTCCGTCGTTTGCAAAAACATATCCATAAAATATGGAAAGATGCTGATACCGCAGGTGAGCGTTATTTTCCGCATGAGTTTATGTATAAAATGTTGTTAAGTGGTGATTTAGAGCAATATTATGAAATAGACCCTAAAAACTCTTGGATGTTAGCTGCTGCAGAAAAGAATCTACCAATTGTGGTTCCAGGATGGGAAGATTCTACGATGGGTAATATTTTCGCTTCTTATGTAATGAAAAAAGAAATGACTGCTACTACCATGAAAAGCGGTATTGAGTATATGGGTTGGCTAGCAGATTGGTATATTGCAAACTCAGAAGGTAAAGGAATTGGTTTCTTTCAAATTGGGGGAGGTATTGCAGGCGATTTTCCAATTTGCGTAGTGCCTATGCTTTATCAAGATATGGAAATGCCTAATATTCCTTTTTGGAGTTATTTCTGTCAGATTTCTGATTCTACCACCTCATATGGTTCATATTCTGGCGCAGTGCCAAATGAAAAGATTACTTGGGGTAAATTGGATATTCACACACCAAAATTCATTGTAGAATCTGATGCAACTATTGTTGCACCATTGATTTTTGCTTGGATATTAAAAATGTAATTCAGATTTTAAAATTTTTTAATAAAGTTTAGCTCACTAAAATCAATAGGATTTTTAAAAATGTTGATTTTTTTAATACTGAGGGCTAAAAATGAAATAGTTTAGAACGATTATAAATTGTATTTCACTGTCACTAATATGTCATTGGTAACGTAATAAATTTTACTTTTGTTCAAATCTTTTACAATCGGTTTAGGCCATATGATAATGAAGATTTAAAATAATTTACAAAAAACAGTATAAAATACTCATTATGAGGAATATTTCATTAATTTTTAAAAGAGTTTGGAAGTCGACGTTTATATTGGCAGCTTTATCTTTTTTAATTGTAACTGGAGCTCAAGCACAAGGTGATCTAGTAGAAGGTAGAACTTTGTTTAAATCTAAATGTGCTTCATGCCATGCGCTAGAGAATGATGGCGTAGGGCCGGCATTAACTCCTAAGGTTAAAGAATTAGAAGATTCGTTTTTAATTCCATGGATTAGAAACAATGCAGCTTTAATCGCTTCAGGCAATAAGCAGGCAATTGAGGCTTCGAAGTTAAAAGCATCAGAGATGACTGCTTTTCCTACGCTAACAGATACACAAATTTTAAACATTGTAGAATATGCTAGAGCAGGTGAACCAAAAAAGGTTGCTGAAGCTGGAGCTGCAGGTGCTGCAGTTGACGAAGGTGTTTCTAGTCTTTCACTTGTTGGTGTAATCGCTATTATCATTTTATCAATTATTGTATTGGTATTTTTAGGCCGTGCAGTAAAGATGTTAGAGCGCTTAATTCTACAAAAACAAGGTATAGAAATTGTTGAAGAAGAAACGGTTTCATTAGCAGTTGGTGTACGCGGAATGTTTAAAAACAAGAAATTTGTTTTCTTCGCTGTATTGTGCTTGGTAATGGTATTGGGTTCTTTCGGATGGATGGGGATGTGGGAAACTGGTGTGCATACAGGCTATCAGCCAGTGCAGCCAATTAAATTCTCTCACGAATTACACGCAGGTATCAATCAAATCGATTGCCAATATTGCCACAGTGGTGCATTTAAATCTAAAAATTCAACTATTCCTTCTTTAAACGTTTGTATGAATTGCCATAAGGCAGTACAAGCGAGAACGGAAGATGGTGAGGTTTCTCCAGAAATCATGAAAATATACAATGCTCTAGGTTACGATGTGGATAAACAAGAGTACGATAAAACTAAAGAGAAACCGATTGAATGGGTAAGAGTACATAATTTACCAGATTTCGCTTACTTTAACCATTCACAACATGTTGTAGTTGGTGAAGAAGCTATTCGTAAAGAAAAAGGTTTAAAACCAACTGATCCAGTTTGTTTCGCTTGTCATGGTCCGGTTGATACAATGGATGAAATTTATCAATATTCTCCATTAACAATGAAGTGGTGTATCAATTGCCATAAAGATGCTGATATCTCTGGTAAGAAAAATGATGCCTTCTATGCGAATATTATTTCAGCGCATGAGAAAATTAAAAAAGGCGAAAAAATTACTCCAGCAATGTTGGGTGGTTTAGAGTGTGGTAAATGCCATTATTAATAATTAGAGTTTAGTAACAACGTTCGATAAACAGTAATAGAGCTTAAATGGAAAGCAATAAAAAATACTGGAAAGGCCTAGAGGAGTATAAAAACACTCCCGATTTTGTTGACAACAACAAAAATGAATTTGCTGAGCCAATTCCAATAGAAGATGTTTTAAATGAAGCAGGTTTAAGTACCGTTACACCACGCCGCGACTTTTTAAAAGCCTTGGGTTTTGGGTTAGGTGCTGTAACTTTGGCGGCTTGTCAAAATACACCTGTACATAAATCAGTACCTTATTTAGTAAGACCAGAAGAGGTTGTTCCAGGCATTCCTAATTATTATGTGTCTACATATAATGGTAATAGTGTTTTGGTTAAAACTGTAGTTGGTCGTCCAATTAAAATAGAGGTTAATCCTGCAGCTGGCCAATTTAATACAGGAACTGATGCACAAGCGCAAGCTTCAGTATTAGATCTTTATGATGTTTCTAAATTAAAATATCCAGCTTTAGTTAAGGGTGGTTCTACAGAAGAAGCAACGTGGGAGCAATTAGATGCCTTTGTTAAAGGGGAGTTAAATAAAGCTCAAGCATCTGGTAAAAAAATCCGCATTGTTTCATCCAGCTTAAATAGCCCATCGGCTAAAGCTGTAATTGCAGATTTCTCCATAAAATATCCAACTACTAAACATATCCAATACGATCCAGTTTCTTATACAGGTATCATCAAAGCAAATGAAAATAGCTTTGGTAAAGCTGTATTACCTAAATATAATTTCGATAAAGCCGATTTAGTTGTAAGTTTTGGAGCGGATTTCTTAGGAACATGGATTAGTGGTGAAGAATTTACTTCTCAATATGTTTCAAATAGAAATTATAAGTCTTTAGAAAAAGGTAAAATGTCTCGCCACTTTCAGTTCGAAACTGGAATGAGTTTGACAGGTACTAATGCTGACACTCGTGTTCCAATTAAATTATCAGAAGAAGGGCCAGCATTAATTAGTTTATACAATGCAATTACTGGTGGAAGTTTAGCTGGTGGTTCATTGCCAAATAATGCTACTGCAAGTAAAGTAATTAAACTAGTTGCTCAAGATTTACTAAAAAATAAAGGCAAGGCTTTGGTAGTTGCTGGATCTAATGATGTATCTACACAAACTTTAGTAAATGCAATTAACGTTGCTATTGGAAGTTATGGTACAACAATCGATTTAGATAATGCTTGTAAACGTTACCAAGGTAATGATTCGGAATTTGCAGAAATGATTAATGAAATGAACAGAGGTGAAGTTGCTGCTGTTTTCTTCTTAAATTCAAACCCTGCTTATGATGCATTAAATGTTAAAGCATTTAAAGATGCATTAGCCAAAGTAACATTAAAAGTTTCTTTCTCTGATAGAGATGATGAGACTGCTGGGTTAAGTGATGCAATTGCGATTACGCCAAATTATTTAGAATCATGGGGTGATGCAAATACATATGAAGGTTCTTACTCTATTGTACAACCTACAATTAATCCAGTATTTAACTCTCGTCAAGCAGAGCAGAGTTTATTAATTTGGTCTGACGCACCTGTTCAAGAATATTACCAGTATGTACGTAACAACTGGGAGAAAAATATTTTACCTATTATAGGTAAAAATTGGAATGATTTACTACAAAGTGGTGTATTTGCAACAACAGCAAAAACTGCTGGTGCTTATAGCTTCAACTTGTCTTTAGACGCAGTAGCTACATCTATTGCAAATAGCAGTAAAATATTAGCTAAAGGTAATGGTAAAGATAAACTAGAGTTACATGTCTACCAAAGTGCAGCAATACGTGATGGTAAACAAGCTAACAATGCATTCTTACAAGAATTGCCAGATCCAGTTTCAAAAGTAACATGGGATAACTATTTAGCTTTGGCGCCTAAACAGGCAGAAGCTTCTGGTTACAAAGAATTTGACGTGGTTTCTATTAAAGGTGAAAATGGAGCTTCAATCGATTTATCAGTATTAATTCAGCCGGGTCAGGCAATGGGAACTGGTTCAATTGCATTAGGTTACGGTCGTACTAAAGTTGGTAAAGCTGGAAATAATGTAGGTAAAAATGCTTATCCATTCTTAAATTTCAGCAATGGCACAATAAGCTATGCAACTACTGCCATTTTAAGCGCAACAGGAAGAACAGAAGAGTTAGCACAAACACAAACTCACTATTCTTTTGAGGGTAGAAATATTATTAGAGAAACAACTTTAAAGGATTATTTAAAAGATCCTGCAGCTGGTTCTGGTAATCACCATAAACATAAAGTTTACGATTTATGGACAACAGATAAATATGAGAAACTAGGTAACGACTGGGTAATGGCAATCGATTTGAATGCTTGTACTGGTTGTGGCGCTTGTATTGTTGCTTGTAATGTAGAAAACAACATTCCTGTTGTTGGTAAAGATGAAGTACGTAGACGTAGAGAGATGCACTGGTTGCGTATCGATCGTTATTACAGCTTTAATGATGAGAAAACTGGAGAAGATGTAACTGAAGAAAAAGAAATTGCCCATATGGACAATTTAGATAATGTTTCAGTTGTTCACCAGCCAATGATGTGTCAACATTGTGATCACGCACCTTGTGAAACAGTTTGTCCAGTACTAGCAACAGTGCATTCTTCTGATGGTTTAAACCATATGGCTTATAACCGTTGCGTTGGTACACGCTATTGTGCAAATAACTGCCCATATAAAGTACGTCGTTTCAACTGGTTTAACTACTGGAATGATTCACGTTTTGATAATTATTTAAACAATGAATTTACACAGTTGGTATTAAACCCGGATGTTACTACACGTTCTCGTGGTGTAATGGAAAAATGCTCTATGTGTATTCAACGTATACAAGCTGGTAAATTAACGGCTAAATTGGAGAAACGACCTTTAAAAGATGGTGATATTAAAATGGCTTGCCAGCAAGCTTGTTCAGCTAACGCAATTATCTTTGGAGATAAGAACGATCCAAACTCTGAAGTTTCAAAAGCATTAGCTAGCGAACGTATCTACTATGTTTTAGAAGAGATAAACGTACAACCAGGAGTTGGTTATATGACCAAAATTAGAAATATAGATTCAGAAACTAAAGAAGTACACGTTTAAGCGTTTACTTAGCAATATTAATTATGTCAGGACATAACGAATCAATTTTAAGAGAACCATTAATTACTGGTAAAGACATCACGTATGCAAAAATTACGGATGACATTTTATCACCAGTAGAAAACAAACCAAACAGAGCTTGGTGGATTGGTTTTATAGTGGCGCTTTGCGGCGCTTCGCTTTGGGTATTTGCCGTTAGCTATACTTTTTGGTATGGTATCGGAGCTTGGGGCTTAAATAAAACAGTAGGTTGGGCTTGGGATATTACCGGTTTCGTATGGTGGGTAGGTATTGGTCACGCAGGAACATTAATTTCAGCAGTACTCTTGCTTTTCCGTCAGAACTGGCGAAATTCTATTAACCGTTCTGCAGAGGCGATGACAATTTTTGCCGTTATTTGTGCGGCAACTTACGTAGTATCTCACATGGGTAGACCGTGGTTGGCTTACTGGGTTTTACCTTTACCAAACCAATTTGGTTCACTTTGGGTTAACTTTAATTCGCCACTAGTTTGGGATATGTTTGCAATTTCAACCTACTTCTCCGTGTCATTATTATTTTGGTACACAGGTTTATTGCCTGATATTGCTACAATTAGAGATAGAGCAGCTGGTATGCGTAAAAAAGTTTATACTATTCTTTCTTTTGGATGGAATGGCAACGTTAAAACTTGGCAACGTTTCGAAACTGTATCCTTAATCTTAGCAGGTATTTCAACTCCATTAGTACTTTCGGTACATACAATTGTATCAATGGACTTTGCAACTTCTGTTATTCCGGGATGGCATACTACAATTTTCCCTCCATACTTTGTGGCTGGTGCAATTTTCTCTGGTTTTGCGATGGTATTAACTTTATTATTAGTAGCACGTAAAGTATTAGGTTTAGAAAACTATATCACTATGTTTCATATTGAATCTATGAATAAGATTATTATTCTAACTGGTTCGATTGTAGGAGTGGCGTACTTAACAGAATTTTTTATTGCTTGGTATTCAGGTTCAGAATATGAGCAGTATGCTTTCATAAATCGTGCAACTGGACCATATTGGTGGGCATATGCAATGATGATGACTTGTAATGTAATCTCTCCACAGTTGTTGTGGTTTAAAAAAGTACGGACAAGTATTGCAGCAACTTGGATTTTATCAATTGTAGTAAACATAGGTATGTGGTTTGAGCGTTTTGTAATTATTGTTACTTCGCTACACAGAGATTATTTACCATCAAGTTGGGCAATGTTTACGCCAACATGGATTGAAGTGAGTGTATTTGTAGGTTCAATTGGACTTTTCTTCACTTTGTTCTTGTTATTCTTAAGAGTATTACCTTCTATTGCTATTGCTGAGGTGAAACTATTATTGAAGAGTGCAAGTGAGCAAGCAAAAATGAAATTGATCAAAGATGGTCACTTAGATAAAGTACATGTTGCAGAATATGTAGAGTCTTTAGATAAGTTTGATAGTGTTAAACAAGAAGAATACGCAAAAATATAACAATGAGTAATATCAAATATATTTTAGGTAGTTTCGGCGATCCAGACGAAATGATGCACGGCATCGATAAGTTGCAGGAAAATAACATCAAAATACATGATGTTTATACGCCAATGCCTATTCACGGCATCGAAGCAAAATTAGGAATTAAAAGATCTAGGTTAGATATAGCTGCATTCTTTTTTGGAATTACAGGTACATTAACCATGCTAAGTGGAGTTTATTTTGCTACAGCTGTAGATTGGCCAATTAATATTGGTGGTAAAACTCACTTTGCTTTACCAGATTTTATTCCAATTACTTTCGAATTAACGATTTTATTTTGTGCTTTTGGCCTAGTAGGATCTTATTATGCATCAACCCACTTATTTCCGGGAAGAGCACCAAGAGTAATGGATTTAAGAGCGAGTAATGATCGTTTTATCATAGCAGTAGATGCTAAAGTTAATACAGATCATACAAAAATTGATGAACTATTAAAAGGTGCTGGTGCTTTAGAAGTTAAGCATAATGAAAGGAAGTATATCAGCTATGAATAAGAAATATTTAATCTATACCACATTTATAGTACTAGTTACTGTGGTCATGCTTTCAGCTTGTAAAGATAAAAGAAGTACAGGATTGGAGTATGCTAGAAATATGTATGATCCTATTGCCTACAATCAAGATCAGCTAAATAAAAATTTTGCAAATGGAATTACTTCGCAAACTCCACCAGTAAATACGGATCCAATTGGTTTTGTAAAACACGAGTATGCCAATACAAAAGAAGGTTATGAAGCATCTGCTGCATTAGTTAATCCTTTGGAAGCTAATGAAAAAAATCTTTTAGAGGGTAAACATTTCTATACTGTTTTCTGCTCACCATGCCACGGCGAAAAAGGAGATGGTCAAGGACACATTGTAACTTTAGATAAAGGGATATCTGGAGTGCCAGCATATTATGGAGCTGATGCAAATTCATCTAGAGGTGGAGCAATGTCTACTATGCCAGCTGGTAAAATTTATCATACCATTGTATATGGTTTAAATGCTATGGGATCTCATGCCTCACAACTTACTCCAACAGAAAGATGGAAAGTAGTGATGTATGTTCAACAATTACAACAAACAAAATAAGAAAATCGAATTAAATGGGAACTCATCATTATAATTTAAGTGAACAATTTGAGTTTACAGGCAAGGTAAAAATACTGAGCATTGTAGGTATCTTAATTGGTGTCGGCGCAATTGCTTATGGTTTTATAAGTGACGCTCACGAGCGTACATTTGCTAACCTGTTACTAATGGCATACTACTTCGCATGTCTATGTATGTCTGGGGCTTTCTTTTTAGCCGTACAATTTGTTGCACAAGCAGGTTGGTCAACGTCAATTCTTCGCGTACCAGAGGCTATGGCCAAAACATTACCAATTGCTGTTATTATATTATTAGCAGTAATGGGACTAGGTTTATACACACATAATTTGTATCACCACTGGGCAGACCCAGCATTGTTGGTCGAAAATGGTCCTGAATATGATAAATTGATTGCAGGAAAATCTGCATTTTTAAATATACCTTTTTTCATGGGTAGACAGATTGTTTTCTTAGGCGCATATAGTTTCTTTGCGATTAAATTTGCGCAGTGGTCTGGTCAAGAAGATTTACATGGGGGGTTAGATTATTACCGTAAAGGTTTTAAAAATGCTTGTATCTTTCTAGTAATTTATGGTTTTACAACACCAATATTTGCTTTCGATACAATTATGTCATTAGAAGCACATTGGTTCTCAACTATGTTTGGTTGGTATAACTTTGCTGCTATGTGGGTAAGTAGTTTAGCAACAATCGCAGTAATTCTCATTTTATTGAGAAAAGCTGGATACATGAAATGGGTTAACAATAGCCATTTACATAATTTAGGCCAATTTATTTTTGGTTTCTCTATCTTCTGGACTTATGTATGGTTCTCTCAGTTTTTGTTAATTTATTATGCAAATATGTCTGAGGAGACTGTATATTTCTACAAACGATTTAATAATTATGAATCTTGGTTCTACATTAATTTAATACTTAACTTTTTAGCACCATTGTTATTATTAATGGATCGAGACAATAAGAGAAGTGAAAATATTTTATTAACGGTTTCCATGGTTGTATTATGTGGTCACTGGGTAGATTATTATCAAATGATTATGCCAGGTGTATTTGAGTTTGGTCCAAAGATTATTGAAGGTAAACCAGGAAGTGGTTTTGGTATTATAGAAATAGGTATAGCTTTAGGGTTTATAGGTTTATTTACCTATACTGTTTTAAGTGCTTTAAGTAAAAAAGCTTTAGCGCCTAAAAATCATCCGTTTTTAGAAGAAAGTTTAAATCACCAATTGTAATACTAAGGTTTAGAAATATATTAATTAATACAATAAAAGTACAGCGTACTACTTTTAAGAAAATGAGATTAAGAAAATTAATAAATAATAAAATAATGGCGGCTTTAGCAGTAATATTTACTGCTTTTGCAAGCACAGGTGCCTTTGCTCAAGCAGCAGTAGCAGCTGAAAAACCAGTAGATATGGGAGAGGTTCACAAATCTTTTCTTTTCTATGTATTGTTATTCTTGTTAGTGTGTCTATTTGTTGCCATAATAGGTAAAGCTATAAAGGTTTATGAATTAACTCTTGAGAGTGAAGGTAAAAAGCAAGGTTTAGATTGGAACATGGTTAATGGTGTTCTCTTTGCTATTTTCTTAGTCGTAGGATTATACGGAGTTTATTGGGAATACACAGTTCATGGAAATATGCTTTTGCCAGAAGCAGCATCTGAACATGGTAAAAAGATTGATGAGATGTTTAACCTGACATTAATCTTAACTACTGCTGTATTTATTGCCACCCATATTGCATTATTTGCTTTTGCATATATCTATAAAAGCAATGGTAAAAGAAAAGCTTATTTCTATCCACATAACAATGCTTTAGAGCGTTTATGGACTATTGTACCTGCTTTAGCTTTAACTGTACTTGTTTTAATGGGATTTTTAACTTGGAGATCTATTTTTAATAAAATAGATGATCCAAAGAATATGCCTTTACTTATAGAAGTAACTTCTTCTCAATTTCAGTGGGATGTTCGTTATCCAGGAGCTGATGGAGTAATTGGTAAGAAGAATTATAAATTAATTACTAGTGTAAATGCACTTGGTATTGATTTTAATGATAAAAATAACTTAGATGATCAATTTGCAGATGAAATTGTGCTACCTGTAAATAAGCCGGTTCGTTTTGCATTAACTAGTAAAGATGTTTTACATAGTTTTTATATGCCTCACTTTAGAGTGCAGTTAAACACTGTACCAGGTATGACTTCTTATTTTGAGTTTACGCCTACAATTACTACTGAAGAAATGAAGGTGAAAACGAATGATCCTAAATTTAGTTACATTTTACTTTGTGCAAAAATTTGTGGAGCAAACCATTTTAACATGCAAAAAAATGTTAGAGTTGTAAGCGAGCAAGAATATAAAGAATGGGTAGTTAAACAAGGAACTTACTTAACCAACGATTTAAGGAAAGTATTCAAATTACCTGTAATTGCTGATCCTGCGGCACAGCCAGTAAAAGCTGACTCAACTGCAAAAGACACCACTGCCAAAACAAATCAATTAGCTTTAAAATAATAATACTGGAGAGCCCTTATTATGTCAACTATATCATTACAAGATACACACCACGATAATCATGATGATCATGGTCATGAGCATCACAAAGAAACTTTTATAACTAAATATATATTTAGTCAAGATCATAAAATGATTGCCAAGCAGTTTTTAATAACTGGTATAATTATGGCGGTTATTGCGATGTTGTTATCTATTTTATTTAGATTACAATTAGCTTGGCCAGATAAAAACTTTCCTATTTTAGAAACTTTTTTAGGTAAATGGGCAGAAGGCGGTAGAATTAAACCCGATTTTTATTTAGCACTTGTTACGATACATGGTACCATTATGGTATTCTTTGTGCTAACTGCAGGCTTAAGTGGTACTTTCAGTAATTTATTAATACCCTTACAATTAGGAGCAAGAGATATGGCATCGCCATTTTTAAATATGCTTTCTTATTGGTTCTTCTTCACTGCTTGTGCAATTATGATGGGTTCATTCTTCATACAAACAGGACCCGCTAGTGCTGGTTGGACAGTTTATCCACCACTATCAGCATTGCCAAAAGCAATAGATGGTTCAGGTTTAGGGATGACGATGTGGTTAACAAGTATGGTCTTATTTGTTGCTTCATCTTTAATGGGCGGTATTAATTATGTAAGTACTGTATTAAACATGCGTACTAAAGGTATGGACTTATGGAAAATGCCATTAACAATTTGGGCATTCTTCCTAACTGCTATTTTAGGGGTATTATCATTCCCTGTTTTAGTGGCAGGTGTAGTTTTATTAATCTTTGACCGTAGTATGGGTACAAGTTTCTATTTATCTGATATTGTAATGGGAACTGAGATATTGCCTAATGAAGGTGGTTCTCCTATCCTTTGGCAACATTTATTCTGGTTCTTAGGTCACCCAGAGGTATATATTGTAATTATGCCTGCATTAGGTATTTCATCAGAAATTATTTCTGTAAATTCTAGAAAACCAATTTTCGGTTACCATGCGATGGTTTATTCCTTAATTGGTATTACTACCCTGTCATTTATTGTTTGGGGTCACCATATGTTTGTAACGGGTATGAATCCTTTATTAGGTGGTGTATTCATGATCACAACATTAATTATTGCAGTTCCTTCTGCAGTAAAAACATTTAACTACTTAGCTACACTATGGAGGGGTAACATTAGATTTACACCTGCGATGTTGTTTGCTATAGGTTTAGTTTCATTCTTTATTTCTGGTGGCTTAACTGGTATATTTCTAGGTAATGCAGCTTTAGATATTAATTTACACGATACATACTTTGTTGTTGCCCACTTTCACTTAGTAATGGGATCTGCTGCTATATTTGGCATGCTTGCTGGTGTTTATCATTGGTTCCCAAAAATGTTTGGTAGACTGATGAATGAGAAACTAGGTTATTTGCACTTCTGGATTACATTTATTTGTGCTTACTTGGTGTTTTTCCCACTTCACTTCTTAGGTTTAGATGGTGTTCCTCGTCGTTATTATGCGTTTACTGAGTTTGAATTCATGAATAAATGGTTAACTGTTAACGTATTTGTAACATGGTCTGCAATAATAGCTGCATTGGCACAAGTAGCTTTCTTATTTAACTTCTTTTATTCTATTTTTAAAGGAAAAAAATCTACTCAAAATCCTTGGGATGCAAATACTTTAGAATGGACAACTCCAGTTGAGCGTATACATGGTAACTGGCCAGGAGAAATTCCAACTGTATATCGCTGGCCTTATGATTATAGTAAACCAGGTGCAGAGCATGATTTTATTCCACAAACAGTACCTTATTCTCAAACTATGAGTTCTAATTTATCACATGATTTTGAAGGAAATACTGAGTTTGAAGAAATACAAAGAGAGTGGGATTCTAAAAACAAACCTTCAACAGAAACTGCAGAATAAACTAATTACTAGTTTATAAAATATAAATAAGGTATCTGCGGAAGTGAATAAGCTTGCATCGGATACCTTATTTTTTTAATCTTTTCACACACCCATGATTACTAAATCTGAGCAAAGATTTATTAGGATTAATTTCATTACCATCATTGTAACACTGTTGGTCATTTTGGCTGGTGGAATTGTTCGCAGTACTGGTTCAGGTATGGGTTGTCCAGATTGGCCTAAGTGTTTTGATCAGTATGTTCCTCCAACTCATGTATCTCAGCTACCAGCAGATTATAAAGAGAAGTATATAGATGGCAGATTAAAGAAAAATGAAAAGTTTGCTCATCTTTTAGAAAATTTGGGTAAATCTGATTTGGCTGAAAGGATAAGAAATGATGAAACTATAGCTTTACCAGAAGAGTTTAACCCAGCTAAAACTTGGACGGAGTATATCAATAGATTAACTGGAGTTGCTTTAGGAATATTCTTAATCATTACTGCCATTACTTCCTTTACTTACCGCAAATCTGCTAAACGCTTGGTTGTTTTAAGTGTCTTAAATATTTTTGTGGTTGGCTTACAAGGTTGGTTGGGTTCAATTGTTGTATCTACAAATTTGATGCAATGGATTGTTACTGTTCATATGTTATTGGCTTTAGTTATTTTGTCTATTTTAATTTATACCTACACCTATGCTAAGCACTTACATAAAGAACGTAGTGTGATTATGTACAGAATTTTATGGCTAAAAGGCTTTTTAGCATTTACCATAGTAATCACTATTGGGCAAATTGTTTTAGGTACTGAAGTAAGAGAGTTTATTGATACTATTGCTAAGTCTCTAAATTTTGGAGCTAGAAATACTTGGATAGCAAAGGTTGGTGATATATTTACTTACCACAGAGATTTAGCAATTTTAGTAGCCGTTTGTAATTTTGTAGTTTATAAAATGGTAATAGATCGTTTTAGTGGTAAAGCTTGGCCATTAATGACTGCTAATTATATCATGATTACGTTGTTGATACAAATAGCTTCGGGTTTAGTACTGTCTTATTTTTCGCTTCCACCATATGCACAAACTATACATCTTGTATTTTCGATGGTGATGTTTAGTTTGCAATATTATTTATTCTTATTAGTTTACCGTACAGATACTTATAAATCTTCCCGATAGCTATCGGGATAGCACATATTAAATGAAACAGTTTATTTCAGACTTCTCGAAACTCATTAAATTTAGGCTAACATTCTTGGTTGTTTTTTCTGCGTCTGTTACTTTTTTAATTGGTTCTAGAATTCAGATAGAAAGAGGAATTGCTGAAAGTATCAATTGGGGTAATTGGCTAGTCCTAATTATTGGTGGATTCTTAGTTACAGGAGCGGCAAATTGCTTTAATGAAATTATAGAAAAAGATCTAGATAAATTAATGAATAGAACCAAAGATAGACCAATGCCAGCTGGTAGAATGACTACCGGACAAGGCTTAGTTTTAGGTTTAATAATGGGTATTTTGGGCACTTGGTTATTAGGTAAACTGAATTTGGAAACAGGCTTAATATCAGTCTTTTCTATTTTACTATATGCATTTGCTTATACGCCGTTAAAGCAGAAATCGCCTATTGCCGTTTTTGTAGGTGCTATACCAGGTGCTTTGCCACCCCTTATTGGTTACATTGCTGCTATTGGCGGACAATCTGAAGTTGGTTATGTAGCAGTAGATTACCAGATAGCAGTGATTTTGTTTTTGATACAATTTGTATGGCAGTTTCCGCACTTTTGGGCAATTGCTTGGGTTTTAGATGAAGATTACAGTAAAGCTGGATTTAGATTATTGCCAACTAAAAAAAGAGATAAAACAAGTGCAATAATTACTTTAATAAGTACTTTGATTTTAATACCAGTTAGTTTATTGCCTACGTTTTTAGGCTTTGGCGGCTACACTATTGCAGGTGTATCTATTGTTGCAGGTTTATTGTTTAGTTGGTACGCTTATCAATTGGTAATTAAAATGGATTTAATTAGTGCTAGAAGATTAATGTTTTGTTCCTTCTTTTATATCCCATTGGTACAATTAATTTTATTGTTTGATTTAAAAATTTAAGAAATTTGAGATGGATAATATATTACAACAACAAGATTTAAAATTTGATTCCAAACCTAAAAAGTTTGTGGTTTGGTTATTTATTGTGTCATCAACAATTATGTTTGGTGGTTTTACAAGTTATTACATTGTTTTTGCAGCCTCTAAAGGTAAGGGGCATGGATTAGTTTTGCCGGATGCTTTTATCTACAGCACAGCAGTTCTTATAGCAAGTAGTATATTTTTATTTTTATCTACTAAAGCATTAAGAAGAGGAGATAAAAAAACTCAGCAAATTTTCTTGTGGATTACCTTAGTTTTAGGATTAGCTTTTGGTTATTTACAAGTTCAAGCTTGGTCTAGTTTATTCCAAAGTGGTGCCGCATTAATTAACAATAATGCTGCGATTTCAGCAATATATGTAGTCTCAGGTATGCATTTATTACATATTTTTGGCGGAGTATGCTTTTTACTAAATAGTCTTTTTGGCTCATATAAAGGTATTTCTGAAGATAAAGAGATTTATCGTCAAGAAATTGCCTCAATTTTTTGGCATTTTATAGATATTTTATGGATATATCTATATGTTTTTTTACTTTTGAACAGTTAGAATTTTTAACAAACTTTTATACGAATATTTAATGGATTCATTATCAAAATTAGACCAAGTTAAAACCACTCAATGGTCTGGTGGCCGTTCGCCTTGGAACTTAGAATATGGTAAAATCATGATGTGGTTTTTCTTAGTGTCAGACGCATTTACTTTTTCCTCTTTTTTAATTTATTATGGTGCTCAAAAATTTGCTCAATCAACTTGGGTAGACGCGGATAAAGTTTTTCAATCAATTCCTGGAATAGCTGATGCTGGACATCCATTGGTATATGTAGGTATAATGACATTCATCTTAATCATGTCTTCTGTAACCATGGTTTTGGGAGTAGAGGCTGGTCATAGAAATTCTAAGAAAGAAGTTGTAAAATGGATGATATGGACAATAATAGGGGGTATGGCTTTTGTTGGCGCTCAAGCGTTAGAATGGTCTCACTTACATCACATGGGTTTTTGGTTTGGTAGAAACCCAGCTACAGGATTAACAGATCCGGCAGCCATAACAGCGGCCTTAGAACCATTTTTCTCTAAAGAAATTTCTTATACGGCCGCCCTCCAATTCTCTAATCTATTTTTTACAATTACAGGGTTTCATGGTTTTCACGTTTCAGTAGGTATATTATTAAATATTATAATCCTTATAATGGTCTTAAATAATACTTTCGAAAAACGTGGCACTTATTTAATGGTAGAAAAAGTAGGTTTGTATTGGCACTTTGTAGACCTTGTTTGGGTATTTGTATTTACTTTCTTTTATTTAATATAATTAAAAATCTAAAATCATCATAATGACAAATCATAATCACACATTAGATACCCATGAGTCTCATGGAATGACACCAAAACGTATTTGGCAAGTATTCGGTATCCTATTGGTTTTAACTGCAATTGAATTTTTAGTAGCCTTAGGTTTCGTACATCATTGGGGTATTGTAGAAAAAGGCCCAGCTTTGTATGTATTTTACGTTATATTAACTTTAATAAAAGCTTATTATATTGTTGCTTTTTTCATGCACTTGAAATTTGAAAAAAAGAGTTTTATAATATCTTGTTCAATTGTATTTATATTAATTCTTTATTTTATTGTTTTAATGTTGATTGAGGGTGATTACTTATCAACCCACTTTAATGTACACCCAATTTATCCTAATAAATAATAATGAAATTAAGCTCTAATAATTGGAGTATCAAAAAGATATTAATCCTGGTAGCCATTTTAGCGGTACCGGGATTTTTATATTATTTACTACAAGAAAAGGGTAAAAATAGATATAAGCCATTAGCGATTTATGGCCCAAAACATGTTGCAACTACTTTTCACTCTGTTAGAGGTAAAGATATACCAGATACAATTTATCATGTTATAGCTGACTTTAAATTACTTAACCAAAAGGCAGATACGATAAGTTTGGCTAATTATAAGGATAAAGTTATTGTACTTAATCTTTTGTATACAAACAGCAAAGCAGCAGGCATTGGTTTTGCAAATAGAGCTATGAGTGTTTTTAGCAAAACGTATGAAAAGAATAGAATGGTTCACTTGGTTGGCTTATCTATTGATCCATCCTATGATAAACCAGCTATTTTGGAGCAGTATGCTAAACAAATTGGAGCAAATTCCAATAAATGGGATTTGCTAACGGGAGATAGTATGCAAGTTAATAATTTAATCAAAAGTGGGCTATTACTAGATGCGCATAAAAGTATTGAAAATGGAGAAACCAAGTTTACTTTTACAAATATGTTTGTGTTATTAGATTCTCATCATCGTATTAGAGGTTATTATGAGGCAACAAATCAAGAAGCTTTATCAAAACTTGACGATGAAATTAAAGTTCTTATTGCTGAAGAACTTAGAAATATGAGAGACGGAAGGTAGCATGTTGAAGATTGAAATAAACTTTATCAAAAAAGTTATAAATATAAATGGATAATTCTGTTGAAAAAAAATATAACAAATGGATAGTTATATTGTCTGTAGCAATACCATTATTCGTTGCCTTACTATTTGGCATTAACTTACGAAAATTAGGATATGATGTAAAACCATTATCTTTTTTACCACCAATATATGCCAGTATAAATGGATTAACTGCAATAGTTTTGGTGGGTGCAGTGATTGCTATTAAAAATGGGAAGAAAGTTTTGCATGAAAACCTTATGAAATTTGCAATCTCTTTATCCGTTTTGTTTTTAGTAATGTACGTAGCTTATCACATGACTTCTGATTCTACCAAATTTGGTGGACAAGGAGCAATTAAATATATATACTATTTTATTCTAATTACCCATATTTGTCTTTCAGTTATTATCATTCCACTCGTATTGATAACTTATGTACGTGCTTTAACTAAACGTTTTGATCAACATAAAAAATTAGCTAAAATTACTTTTCCCATATGGTTATATGTGGCTGTTACTGGTGTGGTGGTTTATTTAATGATTTCACCTTATTATAATTTTTAATTTTCTATAAATTGATGACATTTCTTTTAAACCTTGCTTAAACTTTATCCTTATATTTGAATATTATGAAAAAGACAATCATTTATCTCTTTATTATTGTTTTGAGCTTTTCATTTAATCCAGCAGCTAAAGCCCAATGCTCTATGTGTACTATTAATGCAGAGCAAGGTACAAAAAATGGTAATACTCAAGGTAAAGGACTAAATGCGGGTGTAATCTATTTATTATCTATTCCTTATTTATTAATAGCTGGGATGGGGATTATTTGGTATAGGACATATCGTAAAAAGGTTTCTGCCGTAATACAATAAGTTGTCAAGTCTTCCCCTCAATTTTAGTAATAATTATAAAATCATTTTTCCTTCTAGTTTTTTTATAGATTTTAAATTATCGATATTCACTTATCTTTTTGCTACATCTTTTGAATAGTAAAAACATATTCAATAATTAACAATTTAAAGGATGCTAAAAAAAGAAACATTAAACTTTTTAAAACTACTAGTTGAAAATAATAATCGACAATGGTTTGCTGAACATAAAAATTTATATGAAACGGCAAAAGAGGACTTAATTGTATTCATTGCAGAATTGATAAAAGAATTTGCATTAATTGACCCTCAATATTCTGCAGACACTCCCCCGAAAAAAGCCTTAATGCGCATTTATCGTGATGTTCGCTTTAGCAAAAATAAAGATCCTTATAAAAAGGATTTTGGAATTGCATTTGATGTGAAGGGTTTTGGTCCGCTAACACCGAGTTACTATCTTCATTTGGAGCCTAATAATTGTTTTTTCGGTGTTGGATTTTGGCAACCAGAAGCTGCCTTGCTTAAAATGATAAGGGAAGAAATTGATTACAGTTCTTCAGAATTTATAGAAATTATTGAATCAGCGAATTTTAAAGAGTTTTTTGTGCTTAGTAAAGAAGATACTTTAAAAAACGCACCAAAAGGATATGAAATTGATCATCCGCAAATAGCGTTTTTAAAATTAAAAAGCTTTGTTGCGATTTATAAAATTGATGATGAAGAATTTTTTAAATCTACTATCGTTAATAAGTTAATAACTGTTTTTAAAAACATCCAACCTTTTGTTTTATTTTTGAGAAAAGCCTCAACACTTTAAATTATGAAGAAATTACTTTTGCTCTTAAGCATTTTAACCACTATTACTGCGATTAGTTCGTGCGTAGTTTTATCTCCTAAAAAGTATAAAGCCTTATTGGCTAAACAAGACTCACTAAATACTGGTTGGTCTCAAGCACAAATAAGTAATGAAAGTTTAGAGCAAAGAATTAACAGGCTTAGGAAAGACACAGCAAGTTTGAATACTCAATTAGCAGATTTAAGTGCCCAATATAGTGATATGGAAGGTAATTATACCAAGCTCAGAAGCAAAAGCTCTAGCGAGATTAACGAGCTATCTGGTAATTTAAATAAAGTTTCTGATGATTTAAAAAAGAGAGAACAACGTTTAAAAGAAGTTGAAGAGATTTTGCGTAAACGTGATGAAGCAACCAATCAGTTGAAAGCTAAATTACAGCAAGCATTATTAGGTTTTACAAAAAATGGATTAACTGTAGATATTAAAAATGGAAAGGTTTATGTTTCGTTAACGGATAAATTATTGTTTCCATCTGGCAGTATTATTATTGATGAGAAAGGAAAACAAGCCTTAACACAATTGGCAACTGTATTGAAACAACAGCCAGAAATAAATATTGCTGTAGAGGGGCATACTGATTCTCAAAGGATTAATAATCTTGGTCAGATTAAAGATAATTGGGATTTAAGTGTACTGCGTTCTACTTCTGTTGTTCGTTTTTTAACAAATGAACAAAAAGTAGAAAGTGTAAGAATGACTGCAACTGGAAAAGGAGAATTTCAGCCATTAGGAACCAACGGAACAGCAGAAAGTCGTAGTAAAAACCGTAGAATTGAAATTGTACTTTCGCCTAAGTTAGATGAGCTATATGATTTAATAAAGCAGTAAATATATTAAGAATATAAAAATCCCCATTAATAATTAAATTGATGGGGATTTTTTATGCTATTCAAAAGGACTTTCAAAAGATTTAAACTCTGGAAGTATTATGTCTTTCTCAGAGAGTAAAAATTCACTTTCATTAACTTGTGTAGCCCAATTTATATTTAATGTCGTGTCATTCCAGATTACACCTAACTCAGAATTCTTATCGTAATAGTTAGTTACTTTATAAGTAAAAATGGTGTTGTCTTCAAGCGTTAAAAAGCCATGTAAAAATCCAGGAGGTATCCATAATTGTTTATGATTTTCTCCGCTTAATACAATACTGAAATTTTGACCGTAAGTAGTAGAGTTTTTTCGAATATCAACAGCAATGTCTAACACGCTACCTTGAATTACGCGTACTAATTTGCCTTGAGCAAAGGGTGCTGCTTGTGCATGTAAACCTCTCAATGCTCCTTTTTGAGAGAAAGATTGATTGTCTTGTACAAAAACAGCATCAATACCTGCTTTTGTAAATTCTCTGGCACTGTAACTTTCATAAAAGTAGCCTCTGTTATCATTCCAGATTTTTGGTTCAATTATAAATAGGTCGCGAATTGGAGTTTCAATTATTTTCATATTAAGCAATAAATTCCATTAGAGATCGAAATGCCACAAACTTACTTTCAAATTTTTGTTGTAAATCTGCTTGCAATTTTGGAGCGTGGTTTTGCTGATAATCTTCGTAATCAGCTAAGCTTTCTGTCACATACTGTGAGCAATAGGTTATGCCTTCATTGGGAGAATCTATAATTTTTAATAATCTATTAGAAACGAATTTTCCAGTTGCCATTACTTCTGGGATATGAAATTCATTCATATATTGCAACCAATCCTCGGCTGTATTTTCTTCTATAATTATAGTTACGTTGTATAAAAACATGATGCAAATATAATATTATGTACCAACATTATCGCCACGTATATTCCTAAAACGTTTTCGAGCTTCGGTATTAAACATACTTCCAGGATATTCATTTAAAAGCTGCTGATATAGCTTTTTTGCTTCTTCTGGGTTGTTTAGCTTTTTCTCTAGAACATCGGCTAACATAAATATTGCGTCATCTATCCAAATACTAGTGTTGTGATTTGTGATTAAATCTTTTAGTGCGGTTGTACCTTTAATCAGATCATTCTTTTTGATGTAAATATTTGCTTTAGCCATTAAAATATCATCTGTTAAACTGTTATTTGGAAAAGAAATATCAATGCTATCTAATTTAGATAATGCTTGATCAGGTTTATTCATAAACTGTAACATGTCTGCTTCGGCATAAATTATAAGCGCAAGACTATCGTTTTTGGTTAATAAATTATCAGAAATTAATAAACTTAGATTTAAGGCATCGTTTGCAATTAATGCAGATGTAGATGCTTTTAGAACATCAGCTTGAGATTTAGCATAACCGAAATCGCCTACGTAAAAATTTAATTTTGCAGAGCGGTAGCGAGCTTCACTAGCAATTACTTGTCCTTCAAATTCTTTTGAAACCTGCTCATAAACTAATATAGCTTCCCATGGCTGTTTAGAAAGTAAATAAATATCACCCAATTCAATTTTAAGCTGTGCAATTTCTAAGGGAGCAATACCTTTAATCTTAATTCCGTCTTCTAAAGTTTCTTCTGCTTTTGATAAATCGTCTAAATAATAAGCTTGTAAGTAGGCTAATTTTTTTAAAGCAAATAAAGTTTGTGGAATTTTCCCATAAGTTTTTAAAATCTCTTGGTATTGATTTGTTAAAAGTTGGATGGTCTGCTTGTCATATGTTCCTGTAATCGCTAATTCATATTTTGCATTAACCAAATCTATTTTGGCAGGGATATAAATTTCAGTTTTACTGCCTTTAGTTAGAATATATTCATAGGCTTTAATTGCAGTAATAAAAGCTTTGTTTAATAGAAACGTATTGGTTATATTGTATAATACTAATCCATCTCCATTAGTACGTTTATCTTGTGCAATCAATTGTCTTAACGCTGGTTCATATTCTTGTTGTTGTATGAATTGCCAAATTAACAGCTCCGTATAAACTTCTAATTGCGGTTCTTTTTGTATTTTTTTTAATAAAGCTGTTTGCAATAATTGATAATCTGAATTATCTTCAAAAACTGAAGCAAATGCATTTTGAGCTTGTATTAACATTTTTGGGGTGGTGCTTAAAACATTCAGATATTCATGAATAAGCATTGTTTTATTTTTCTTATAGCGATAAACGCTTAAAAGGTCAAAAGCAAATAATTTATCGTCTACAAGAATTTTTCTTCCTTGCAGAAAAGTACTAACTGCCATTTCGTAAGCCTCAAAACGATAAAATTCACTTGCAAGTTGTCTAAATTTAATTTCGTCTTTTGGTAAATTGTTTATCGCTGCTAAATAAATTTTATTTGCTTCTGCAGTTCTTCCGTTTTCTTGATAAACTTTACCTAAAGCAACAACATATTGAAATTTGTCAGGATATTCTTTAATGAGTTTTTTGAGTAGTATTTCAGATTCCTTATATTTTTTTATTTTAATCAGTGAATTAAAATATAATTCGAAATAGCTATCGTTCTTTGTTTGGTTAAATAATTTTTCTAATAAAACTGCAGCTTTCTCATAATCTGCTTGCTGATAATATTGGAATGCTAAAGCCTCATCTATGTTTTCCTGCGCAATAGAAGAAAATGAAATTATAATAAAGAAAATTGAAAATATAAATATCTTCATCGAAAATTCAGCTAGCTAAAAGTCTAATTTAGGTAATTCTTATTAATTAATGCCAAGTATTAAAATAACGAGAATTATTTAAGCGTATTCTAATTGTTACTCGTGAAATTTTTGGAATAAACGCAATGTTAGTACATTGAAATTTGTAAGTAACATTATTATTGGTTAATACTTAAGACAAATTTGGTTATGTATTTTTGCATTTGAAGATAATATGGTGATAATAAAAAAGTATTTTTTTTTAATGATAATTGTGTTTTTATCTGCTTGTAAGCAAGCAAATAAAAACACAATTATACCAGTTAACGACTTTTTTAAATCTCAAGATAAAGCCACTTATCGTCTTTCTCCAAATGGCAAAAGTATATCGTATTTAAAGCTACAAGATAAAAAGCAAAACCTTTTTGTTGAAGATATTGCATCTGGCAAAGCAATTCAACTTACAAAACTTCAAGAAAAAAATATTAACTTTTACGCTTGGGTAAGTGATGATGAATTAATTTATTACAAAGAAAAAGAAGGTGAGCGATTTCAAAGTGATCTTTATATCATAAACAAGGATGGAAAAGATGAAAAATTATTAAGTAAGAATGAAAAAAGTAAACTTAGAGTTTTAGAAGATCAATTAATTGATAATAAATTTTTACTTGTACTTTCAAATAAAAGAGATTCAACAGTTTCTGACGTTTATCGATTAAATGTTAGAGATGGTGAAATGGAAATGGCAGCTCAAAACCCAGGTAATATTACTAAATGGATTACTGATACAAGAGGTAAATTGAGAATGGCTATGTCTAATGAAGGGGTTAATGAAACCATATGGTATAGGGAAAATGAAAATCAAAAGTTAAGGCCTCTGCTAACTAATAATTTTAAAACTACTATCGTTCCTGTAGCTTTCTCAGAGAAAAATCACAATATTGTTTATGCAATTTCTAATTTAAATAGAGATAAGAATGCATTGATTGAATTGGATTGTATAACTGGTAAAGAAAAAAGTGTGCTATTTGCTAATGATACATTAAATGTTGTTGATGCACAATACTCTAAACAAAAGGGTAAAATGACCTATGTAGTTTATGAAACTTGGAAAAAAGAGAAGTATTTTTTAGATGATGATGCAAAATTTCTTAGTCATAAATTAGATTTACTACTACCAAATACAGAGTCTAGAATAGTTGATAGGGATAAAAACGAAAATGTATTTGTAGTTAGAACTTTTACGGATAGAAACCCAGGATCTTATTATCTTTATATTGCTAATAGTGGTATTTTAAAAAAACTGAGTGACATTAATTCTGATATTAAGGTAAATCAAATGAGTGAAATGAAACCCGTTAGTTTTATTGCTAGAGATGGGTTAGAAATAAATGGGTATTTAACATTGCCTCTAAATTCAAAAGGAAAAAATTTACCTATAGTAGTTGTGCCAAATAATAGCCCTTTAACAAGAAATACGTGGGGTTATAATGCAGAAGTACAGTTTTTGGCCAATAGAGGATACGGTGTGTTACAAATTAATTACAGAGGTTGTTCAGGTTATGGTAAATCTTTTTATGCAGCCGGATTTAAGCAATGGGGAAATAAAATTCAAGATGATATAGATGACGGCGTAAAATCATTAATTGCTAAAGGAATTGCCAATCCGCAAAAAATAGCTATTTATGGTAATGGTTTAGGGGGTTTTATTGCATTAAATGCAGCGATTAGAAGGCCACAATTGTACAAATGTGCTGCATCAAACTCTGGTGTACTTAATTTGTTAAGTTATATTAAGTCTGTACCTCCTTATTTAAAATCCAATTTAAAGATGTATAATGAGATAGTTGGTAACCCAGATACCGACATTGATTACATGAAGCAGGCTTCTCCAATATTTCATTCTGATAAAGTTAATATTCCTATCTTTATTACTCAGAACGCAAAGGATCCTCGTGTTAATCCTAACGATGCTATTCAATTTGTTAAGGAGCTTAAAAAGCGGAACGTACCTTATACTTATTTTGAAAAGCAAAATGCAGAATTTTTAAGCAATAAAGAAGAAGTTCTATTAAAAGTTTATGCTGGTTTAGAGCAATTTTTAGAAAGTAATTTGAAAAAAAAATAATCAAATTATTATAAATGATTTCAGAAAAGGATAGTGGTTACCGCAAAAATTTTTCGCTGATAGTAACTTTTATTATCTTAATTTCATTGGTATTTATTCTTTCTCTATTTTTAGCATTTAACTTTAGTAAAAAAAATATTGAAAATGATTTTGTATCAGCGAAAGCGAATGTATTAGAAGAAAGTATAAAGCCTTATAACGATTTTTTTCTAAATAAACTGCCTGAAATATCCTATTATAATGGTTATCTTGATTCGTTAACAGCAGCTAAATTTATTGATACAGTTTTATTAGAATATCCATTTATTACAAAAGTTGTTTTTTTTGATGCAGAGGTTAAAAACGTTAAATACGAAGAGAATGGCCTTAATGCAGGAAATTTCTCTATTGGAATAAAAAATATCTATCAATTTAAAAAACCTTTACCCAAAGCATTTGTAAAAACTTCTGAGGATAAAAAATATCAGAAAAATAGTAATATAGAGGATTTTAATGGTGTTTCATTAAAATTAATAAATTTTGTACAAAGGTTGGACACAGGAAAAGTTCCAAGTCAGGAAGAGCTGTTTAGCAACTTTACAAATATTAGACCTAATAGAATAGATTACTTAAATATTCCTAATCTCGAAGACTTAAAAGTCTATAAGAAAATGGTGTTAACTAAATTGGAATCTGAGCCAGTTTACCAACAAGACATGTTTTCTTTTGAGTTAGACCCTAGTAAAATTATAATTAAAAATACCAGACCTCTATTATACCAGGCTGTTAGAGTTGAGCCTCTTACTTATGATCCTTTAGATCCATCATCAGAATTTGTTAGTGGAGAAATAAACTTGGGTGGTCCTTTCTCTGATTACAAATTATATTTTATTTCATCTAAATCTTTTGTAAAAAAAGAAATACTTAGCTATTTTTTGCCAATAGCTGCCCTTTTACTGTTGTTTTACGGTCTATTAGTTCTAGTTGCTTTTTTAATTTTCCGTAATTTAAATATTAATCATAAAATGTATAAACTACAATATGATTTTATAACCAATTTTACTCACGAATTTAAAACACCAGTTAGTGTAATTAAAATAGCAGGTAATAATATCAAAAGTTCTGCAAGTTTAAGTGAAAAAGAACAGCAACTTTATGGTAAGATTTTGGATGAAGAAGCTGATAAATTGAATGGCCTAATGAATAAATTATTAGCTTTTACTCAAATTGAGAATAAGGCTATTATATTAAATAGAGATGAAATTAATATTGTAGATTTTATCGAGAGCACAATTGATGTGCATACATTAAAACATCCAGACTTTAATTTCACTTATGAAGTAACTGGTTTTAGTACATTTATAACGGATCCGGTGCTTTTAGGTAGTTTATTTGATAATTTGGCAGAAAACGCATATAAATATTCTTCAGTTGATCATAAAAAACTACACATTACCGCCAGATTAATTAAAGATAGAGTTGTATTAAGATTTAAAGATGCAGGAATTGGTATACCTTCCTCAGAAATAAGTAATATCTTTAAGAAATTCTATAGAATACAAAATAGATATAATCAAAATGGCAGCGTTGGTTTAGGCTTGGCATTTTGTAAAGAACTTGTTAACTTTATGAGTGGAGAAATTACGGTAAAAAGTGTGGTAAATAAAGGAACAGAATTTAAAATAGTATTACCTTATAATAATTGAAATGTTGTAATGTTCTAAGGTTGTAATGTTGTTCTCAACTTTACAACTTTTCAATCTAACAACCTTAAATAAAAAAATATGTCTAAAGGAATTAAAATACTCATTGTTGAAGATGATGAAAATTTACGTTTTCTTGTCATTCACCGTTTACAAGCAGAAGGATATCAGGTATTAGAAAATAATGATGGTATGGCTGCTGTAGAAACAATCTTAACAGAAAAGCCAGATATCGTGCTGTTAGACTGGATGTTGCCAGGTAAACAAGGTTCTGAAGTTTGCGAGGAAGTGCGTAAAAAAGGCTACGAAGGTTTGGTGATTATGATGACTGCTAAAGCACAAGATGTAGACAAAATTGACGCCTATAATTTTGGCGCATCAGATTATGTAACCAAACCATTTAATATGGATGTTTTGGTTGCAATGATTGATAGTAAAGCGAAATTTTTGCTAAATAATGATCGTTCAGAAATTCATCGTTTTGGCAATATGGAGCATCATCCAAATATTCATACACTTTTCCGTGAAGGTAAAAAGATTGAATTAACAATTCTTGAAAATCGAATACTACTCTATTTTTTAAGAAATTCAAATAAGGTAATTAATAGAGATGAGTTAATGCTAGTAGTTTGGGGTTACAACTCTGATGTAAATACACGTACACTAGATATGCACATTGTTCGTTTGCGTAAAAAAATTGAGCTCAATTTAGATAATCCACAGTTACTGCAAACAGTTCGGGGTGTTGGTTATCGCTTTAATGCAAGTTAATTAATAGCACCGTGTTAGCCAGTAAAAATCGGCCTAATAATTATTTATTCTTGAAACATAATGATAGGTAAATTTATAAGGGCGATTTTTTTTGGTAATTATTTCGTTGGAATTTTGGCAGTTTGTCTTACCATAGAAGCCTGCCTACAATTGTCTCTTCCATTTCCATCACTCATTTATTTTGCCTTACTTTTTATTTCACCTACGGTTTATTATACGTATGCTTATTGGGGCTCATTAGACTTACAAAAGCCAAATAACTTAAGAATAAAGTGGTATGTAGATAATAAAATGTTTGTAAAGTACAGCCAATGGATTTTGTTTTCAATCTCTATGGTATTGGCTATTTATTTATTAGTTAATAATTTGGATGCGGTATTGGCATTGCCTGCAGATTATTGGTTAAGTATTGTGGCTATTTTATTTGCTGGCGGATTTTATTATGGTTTGTTACCAAAGTCTTTTTTTAGTCTGAATCTGCGTAATAAGGGTTGGTTTAAAGCTTTTGTCATTGGATTTGTCTGGGCTTGCTGCGCAAATATTTTGTTGCTTATTATTTTAAAAATCGAGCTAAATATTAATGATAGCGACTGGCCTTTATGGATTTGGCTGTTCGTAAAAAACTGGATGTTCTGTACAGTAAATGCCATTATGTTTGATATTAAGGATTACCCAACAGATGCCAATAAAGATTTACGAACTTTTGTTGTTCGTTATGGTTTGAGATTAACCATTTTTTATATATTAATCCCATTGCTAATTATTGGTTTGGTGTCATTGTTAATATTTGCACATTATAGGCATTTCACCTTTTTACAATTATTATTCAATACGATACCTTTTATGGCAACCATCGTTGTAGCTTATTCTATGCGTAAGCGTCAGAAAATTTTGTATTATTTAATGGTAATTGACGGTCTGATTTTATTTAAATCACTTTGTGGCATTTTAGGTATTCTCATTCATGGATAATCAAAAGTCAACATCATATGATCGCCTTGCTAAGCATTACGATTTTTTAAGCAGATTGGTGTTTTTTAAATCTCAAGTTCTTGCTCAAACAGAACATTTAAATTATCTCAAAGATTGCAAACATCTTCTCATCGTAGGCGGTGGCACAGGTTGGATATTGAAAAATTTAAACACTTTATCAAAACCAATACATATTACTTTCGTGGAAACTTCTGCTAAAATGATCAAGTTGGCTATGAAAGTAAATACCCGTCATCAGGTTGAGTTCGTACATCAGGATATTGAAAGTTTTAATGCTGCTATGCAATTCGACTCAGTTTTAACACCATTTTTATTTGATAATTTTGATGATATTAAAGCCCAAAAGGTATTTGTGAAAATAGATAATATGTTATTACAGAATGCTTTTTGGCTTTATACGGACTTTAGATTAGATGGCACATGGTGGAAGAGCTTGTTGCTTAAAAGCATGCACTTGTTTTTTAGTTTAATGAAAGTCGTAAAGATTAATACATTACCAAAAATGGAAAATTCATTTATTACTAATGGTTACGATTTGAAAATGTATAAGTATTATTATGGAAGCTTTATAGAAGCCAAAGTTTACAGGAAGCAGTGATTACCCGTCTTTTGACTTTTTTGGAGAAATCTGTATACCAAGAACTACTATACAAAAGTGTTCGGTTCATTGTGGCGAACAGATACTCCTCATTACACATCGATTGATATGACGAAGCTATTTACCCCCTTCTCAGTTCAAATATGGTAATTTCTGGTAAAATTCCAACTCTTCCTGGGTAGCCTAAAAATCCATAACCAACGTTTACATACAGTTGTTGCTGTTGCTGTTGGTATAAACCTGCCCATTCTTTGTATAAGTACTGAACTGGGCTCCATTGAAATTCTTTTAAACGAACGCCGAACTGCATGCCGTGGGTATGCCCAGCAAATGCTACATCGATATCTTTGTATTTCTCTAAAACTTCTCCACGCCAGTGAGAAGGATCTTGAGAAAGTAAGAGCTTCACCGCCAAGTCTTCTGTATTTTGATGAGCCAATTCCATTTTGCCATATTTAGGAAAACGACCATTACCCCAGTTTTCGATACCTAAAATACCAATCTCTTCGCCATCAATTTTTAGCCTGCGATTTTCATTCATCAGTAAATCCCAACCCATATTTTTATGGGTGGTTAACATATCTTGGAGATTTTTTGCTCTCGCAGGAGACCTTTCTCTTCCAAAAGTATAATCTCCATAATCATGGTTTCCTAAGGTAGAATAAACTCCAAGTGGGGCTTTAATTTTTGAAAAAATATCTTGATAATCTCTTACTTCATTGGTTAAATTATTTACCAAATCTCCGGTGAAAAACACAAAATCTGGCTTTTCTGCTAATAGCATATCTACCCCACCTTTAACAGCTACTTTATTGTAAAAACTACCAGAGTGAATATCTGAAATTTGCGCCATTGTAATTCCATCAAAAGCTTTCGGTAAATTTGGAAGTATTAATTTTACTCTTTTAATTTGATAATCATAAGCTCCGGAAACAATACCCCAGCTTAACGATGTTAGTGGAACTGCCGCTGCCACTAAACCAGCTTTTACTAAAAATTCCGAGCGACTAATCGGTTCGTTAATATTGCTTGATTGATGAATTGTTGTAACGTTCTGTTTCTTACTAAAAATTTTAATAGTCAACCTTCTTAAATCATCAATTAATAAAAATGGTAGCATAAAAAATTTGCAAACCATAGTTAAGAAAAAGGCGACTAGGATAATTGATTTAAGTGAAAGAAAGAGTACAGTTTTAAAATAAATTGAACAAAAGACCCCAATAATAAGTAGAAAAGTATATCCCCAATAAGTAAATTTAAACCATTTTTTTCTTTTAATACTCCAGTTTTTGAAGACAGATAATATAGCCTTGAAGCAATAAAAATCAAAGACCAATAAGAATATAGTGATAATGATAAAAGTAAAAACTTGTGGCATTTATTAAGGTTATATATTGATACTTTAGATGAAAAAATAAAATATAGTTACAAAACTATCTAAAATCTTCATCCTCTTCATCCTCTGTTAGGTCCATATTAAATAAGCTGTCAAACATATCTGCAAAACCAAAGCCACCATTTAAATAATTTTTACTTACTTGTGAGAACTCTGCTAAACCATGTAAAACAAATTCCATTAACAATAAGGTTTGATTTTCACTTAGTTTAGGATGGAATTTTTTAACCAATTCATGTAAACCATCAACAGCCATTAATTCCTTGGTATACTTTGCTAAATCCTGATCATCAGCAATTGCAATGGTATTTCCTTCGGTAAACCAATTGGTAATTTTTGTGTACGGATTGGCAGTTTTAGCTTTCTTAGCTCTTTCTGGATCTGGGAAATAACGAGCAAACAAATGCTTAATGGCTTTTCCAATTAAAGTGTGCGCAACTTTTGCTGGTCCTTCTAATTCGCCCTCATAAACTAA
Source organism: Sphingobacteriales bacterium (assembly GCA_038243335.1). GTDB lineage: Bacteria > Bacteroidota > Bacteroidia > Sphingobacteriales > Sphingobacteriaceae > Pedobacter. The sequence goes on along the minus strand of JBBSRF010000002.1, from coordinate 577 downwards.
TTCAATTTTACCCGTAACTGCTGGAATGATTCCGCTTAAATCTGCTAAACGAACGAAAGTGCTTTTCTCATCATTAATTAACATTCTTCGCTCTGCATTGCTAATTAGATTTTCATAAGCAGAAATAGTTAAACGAGCAGAAACGCCAGATTTTTGGTCAATAAACTCACTTTTTCTAGCTTCAAATGCAATCTGTTCTACTAAATCTTTTACCAAACCATCTGCTTCAATTAAGCGTTGTTCTAGTGTTAGTTTAGCTTCTTGGAAAGTAATTTTTCTAGAAATTTCTATCGATTTTGGATAGTGCGTTAAAATCTGACTTTCAATTCTATCTTTTAGTGGCGTTACAATACTACCTCTATTGGTATAATCTTCCGGATTTGCAGTAAATACAAATTGAACATCTAAAGGTAAACGTAATTTAAAACCTCGAATTTGGATATCTTTTTCTTGCAACATGTTAAATAATGCTACCTGAATACGAGCTTGTAAATCTGGCAATTCATTAATTACGAAAATGCTTCTGTGTGCTCTAGGTATTAAACCAAAGTGGATTACACGTTCATCATTATAAGTT
>JBBSRF010000001.1:0-50736 GCA_038243335.1 Sphingobacteriales bacterium | reverse complement strand
TTCCAATATTATTGTAATTACCACCTATTTCAGTTCGATTGTTTAATTTGTTATAATAACTATTAGAAATTAGAAAATTATCAACGGCAACTACTGTATGGTTTTTATAAGAATAAACATTCCCAATTACCCTATAGGATTCGGCAAGACCATTTAAATATTTTTTATTTGTTGCTAATCCTTTGGCTTTTATAGCAAAATTCATCGCTTTAGCAGAATCAGTTTTAGAAAGTAGCCAAGCTAAATTATTTAAAGCATCTACATAAGACAAACTATTCCCGCTCTTCAACACAACTTTTGTAAGGCTATCTATTTTTGATTGTTGAGCAAAAGCACTTGATAAACAAAATAATATTGTTCCGATTAAAAAAATAATTTTAGATATGAATACATTTTTCATAAGCTAAATATAATTCAAAAAAGTGTTTTTTTAAATACCCTCTAATGGGTATATTTAAAATTTTCCTTTTATATTTTTAATAGTTAACAAATCTCTATTTCTTGAAAAAATGTTAAGTTTACGTATAGTAATGATAAAGAATTACAAAACTTTAATATCTATAATCCTTATTAAAGCCGTTTAACCTATTTCAATTAACAGCTATGGCTCAGAATTAAATTTTTCAATTAAAAAAATCAATAGTATGATGCGCCCTTTATTTTAAATTTATTATTTCAGCTTTTCTGGATTAGAATATTGAATTATATGGGTAAGATTGAAATTTTAAATTAACTATACCTCCGTTTAGCTGTTATGAACACTTTACGAAAATCAATAGGCTAATTAACTTTTTCTAAAATATTTAAACTCCAAATTTTAATTATTATATTTTTTACCTTGTTCTTTTTACGATAACAAGCTCGGAGGTTTAAAAGACTCAAAATAACAACAATTTTTTAGAGCAATTGGAGCATGGGTTACAGATGGCAACACCATAAAGGCAATTGATAGAAATTTATTATTGTAAATATTTACAATAATTATCCTCAAACCGTTCCATTTAAAATATTATAGCATCAAAAAAGAGTTGATTTTTGGTTAATTTACGTTTATGAGGTTGCCTTTTAGATTTTAAAAACTTATTGATAGAATCTATCGTGCTTTTGTAAAGGAAAATGCTGAAGCTGTAAATCGAGTAATTTTTATTACTATTTACCCTTTATCCCAGTTTTTTCTGCGATAAAATTTCTATTCCATTTAATCTGAGGCGAAAATTGAGTCGTATTCGCATTTTTAGCTAATACCTCCGCTCTGTCAACATCCTTTGTTGCCATTGCATACTCCTTCTTTTTGATTTTAACAGATACTATACCTAAAATAGACTCTATGTAAGCATTGTTATTTTTAAGTTGTTGAGCCAAAATACCTTGTTGTGTATAAAACCATAAGGACTGTGTTAGTCTGTTTGAAGCTAAGTAAATTTTTCCTAATTGGTTGTAAGAAACCATTTGACCCGATTTATTGCCTATTTTACTATAGGTTTTTAATGCGGCATTTAAAATTATTTGTTCCGCTTCTACATAATGAGTTAATAACAAGTGCACATTACTCATTCTTAACAAAGAGGTTGCATAACGGTTATACTTTTTATCATTATTGTATTCAAAAGCAGCTTTACCGAACAATGCTAGGGCTTCATTTAATGACCCTTTTCTTTCACTTCTATCAGCATCATCAAAATAATCATCAGCTACCGTTTCTTCAGTTAAAGTAACAGCAACATTAATTGCAGTAACAGATGGACTAACTTCTTGGGGAGAAGATTTTATAATTTGAGCCTTTAAAGAAGGTGCAATAAATAAGCAAACAAGCACCAAGCAAATTTTGTTCATGTAATAAAGATAGTAACTTTTTAGTTAAATACTTTTAATTTAGCATCAAAAGAAGCCCAAACCATGTATGAATGCGAATCGCAATGATAAATTTCTCCATTAGCTGAAATACCTATTACTCCTGCAAAACCATCAAAAGGTTTGAGTTCAGCAAAAGATTTATCACAAGCTTTTTGCAAGGTAAAACCATCTGTAACTCGGGTTACAATTTTAGCTGCTAATGCAGTACTTACAATATCTTCTCCAACACCTGTGCAGGAGATACCTGCAAAACTATTAGCAAAATTACCTGCAACGGTTGCCGAATCGCTTACGCGATAAGGAATTTCAAAACCTTTACCTCCAGTAGATGTTGCTGCGGCTATATTCCCTTGCTCGTCTAACGCTACGCAACCCACTGTTCCTTTTCTATAAATTTGATTTAATTTTTCTTCGTATTCAGTTTGTCTTTGTGCTGTAATCGGGTTAAAATATTCGAAACCTTTATCTCGAGCGAAAGCCAATGCACCTTCTCCACTTAACACCCGATCTTCGTAAGCCAATAATTCTTTAGCTACTTCAATTGGATTTTTTACATCCTCTAAATTAATTACTCCACTAAATTTCTGTGTTTTGCCATCCATTAACGAAGCACTTAAACGCACCTTGCCATCACTCTGTAACTGTGAACCTATACCAGCATTAAAAAGCTCATTGTCTTCTAATAATCCTACGGCATAAACAACGGTTTCTAAAGCAGTATGGGTTTTTAAAAATTCATGTGTTCGCTCAACAATATAGCTTAAAGCATCTTGTTTAGCTTTTTTTGTTTCCTGATTGGTATTAGACTCGCTAAAAAAACCACCGTGAATAATTACTTTCATTTTTGTATAGATTAGTAAGCTATTGTTAAATATCGAATTATTTATCTAGATCAATTAATCTACTGTAACAACATTTGGATGATGAATTGCCAATTCATGATTGCTTAAATCATAAGTATCTCCGTCGCACATTACATGCACAACCATATTTTTAATGGAAACTGGTTGTCCCATCTCAACATCTGTTAAATTGGTATCCGCCATCTGGCGACCATCAACCAGAATTACCATTCCAGAACCAATTGCCTCCATTGTATTGTTGCTAATATACAAACCTGTATCTTCGCCTAAGCCAATTCCTAAAATCCCAGGGTTACTTGCTGCTGCATATAATAATCTACCTATTCTGCCACGTTGCACAAAGTGAGTATCAACAATAACACCATCAATAAAACCTAAGCCACCCGTTATTTTAACTTCGCCTTTTAGCAATGCATCTTTACTACTGCCTTGGTAAATCATGTTCTTTGAGCTTGCCGCAGCACCTGCAGAAGTTCCAGCTATTACAAATTCAGTATTTTGATACTTATCTAATAACACACGATGAATTTCAGTACCACCAAATATAGAAGATAAACGCAATTGATCTCCACCAGTAAAAATGATAACATCTGCTAATTTTATTCGTTCTACGTACTCTTCTCTGTTGGCTTCTTCTCTACTTCCAATATTCAACACTCCAACATTGTTCACATCTAATTGAGCAAAAGCTTTGATATATTCTTCACCAACTTTTTCAGGAATTAATGAAGCGGTAGTCATAATTTCAAATCTTGACTCGCTTCCATTTGCAGATTCCGTAGTTATTCGCTTTAAAATTCCACGCTCAAAAAAGTTCATGTTTTGTGGTAGTCCGAATTGAGTTTCTGCAAAACTTCCTGTATTTATTGCACCACCAATTATAATTAATTTACCTTTTGGAGCCATTCTTATAGTTTAGATAATCGCTAAAAGCCAAATATATAGGCATTAGTTCAATAATTAACATTATACTTTTCAATATTTTCATATTAATTAACATTAAAGCATTTTGTATTAATTTTTTAAAAAACTGAATTTTAAAAACTAACAAACTTTAAATTTATGATTAACTAAAAATTTGAAAAAAAATTTATACTTTAATTTTTTCTTTGAGAGTTTCTTTTCAATGAAATAAATCGCAGCATTTAATACCACTAAACTATAGAAAAATGAAAATATTAGGCATACAAGTGTTAAGAGGACCAAACATTTGGTCTATTAATAGAAAAAAATTAATTCAAATGCGTTTGGATTTAGAGGAACTTGAGGAACGCCCAACAAATGTAATAGAAGGATTTAGAGAAAGAATTGAAAAATTAATTCCAACCTTATTTTCTCATCGATGCTCGAAAGGTGTTCCAGGAGGCTTTTTAACCCGTATTGAGGAAGGAACCTGGATGGGACATGTGATAGAGCATATCGCATTAGAGATACAAACTTTGGCAGGAATGGAAACTGGATTTGGTAGAACACGGCAAACCAAAACCGATGGTATTTATAATGTAGTTTTTAGTTATTTAGAAGAAAAAGTTGGCGTTTTTGCAGCGGAAGCTTCTGTAAGAATTGCTGAAGCATTAATTGCTAATGAAGAATATGATTTGGATTACGATATTCAAAAGATGCGTGAACTGAGGGAATCTGAGCGTTTAGGACCTAGTACTGGCTCAATTGTAGACGAAGCAATTGCTAGAGACATTCCTTGGATCAGATTAAATAAAAGTTCTTTAGTACAACTCGGTTATGGAAAAAATCAAGTTCGTTTTAGAGCAACCATGACTGAAAAAACAAGTAGTATCGCTGTTGATATTGCTGGAAATAAAGATGAAACTAAGCGTTTGTTAAGTGATGCTGCAATTCCTATTGCTAAAGGTGTAACCGTATCTTCTCTAGAAGATGTTCACGACGCTATAAAAAGAGTTGGTTTTCCACTTGTTTTTAAGCCAATAGATGGAAACCATGGCAAAGGAGCAACGATAAATGTAAAAACAGAAGAGGAAGCTATTGCTGCTTTTGAGTATGCTAGGGAATACTCTAGAAGAATTATTGTAGAACGTTTTATTACCGGTCATGATTTTAGAGCTCTTGTGATAGACCATAAATTGGTTGCTGCAGCCTTGCGTGTCCCAGCGCATGTTAAAGGGAATGCTAAACTTACTGTTCAAGAATTAATAGACAAAGAAAATCAAGATCCAAGACGTGGTTATGGGCATGAAAATGTATTAACAGAAATACTTGTTGATCGCGATACATTAGATTTGTTAGAAAAAGTAGGCTATAGTTTAGATACTGTTGTGCCGAAAGGAGAGATTGTTTATTTAAAATCTACGGCTAACCTAAGCACCGGCGGAACTTCAATAGATGTAACAGATCAAGTTCATCCTCAAAATATTTTCAATTTTGAACGAATTTCTCGTATTATAGGTTTGGATATTTGTGGAATTGATATCATGGCAAAAAACTTAACTGAACCATTAACCGAGAATGGTGGCGTAGTAATAGAAGTAAATGCTGCACCAGGTTTTAGAATGCACTTGGCACCAAGCGAAGGTTTGCCTCGTAATGTTGCAGCCCCTGTAATTGACATGCTGTATCCGCCCGGAAAATCTGCTCGAATTCCAATTATTGCAGTTACTGGCACCAATGGTAAAACTACCACCACTCGTTTAATAGCTCACATTTTAAAAAATAATGGTAGCAGAGTTGGTTTCACAACGTCAGATGGTATTTACGTTCAAAATACTTTATTGATGAAAGGTGATACTACAGGCCCATTTAGTGCTGAGTTTGTTTTAAAAGATCCAACTGTGGAAGTTGCTGTTTTAGAAACTGCTAGAGGTGGTATTTTACGTGCCGGTTTAGGATTTAATAAATGTGATATTGGTGTTGTAACCAATATTCAAGAAGATCATTTAGGCATTTCTGATATAGATAATTTGGATGATTTAACTAGAGTAAAATCTGTGATTATTGGCGCTGTTAAAAAGAGTGGTTGGGCTGTTTTAAATGCAGATAATTCATATTGTCTCAAAATAGCTGCAAATGCAGATTGTAATATTTCTTATTTTAGTATGGATGAGAAAAACCCCGTGATTAAAGACCATTGCAAAGCTGGTGGAATTGCAGCAATCTATGAAAATGGATATGTAACTATTAAAAAAGGTGATTGGAAGATACGTGTAGAAAAAGTTAACCATATTCCTTTAACATTTAATGGTTCGGTAGATTTTATGATTCAGAATGTTTTAGCAGCCACATTAACTACATTTTTGTGGGGGTATAAAACAGAAGACATTAGAACTTCCTTAGAAACATTCATTCCATCTGCTGCCCAAACTCCAGGAAGGATGAACATCTTTAAGTTTAAAGAATTTAAGGTTCTAGTAGATTTTGCACACAATCCTGATGGTTTTAATGGCATCAAGGACTACTTAAAAACCGTTGAAGCAACTGAACATGTTGGCGTAATATCTGGAACAGGTGATAGAAGAGATGAAGATATCATCGAAACGGCTAGAATTGCGGCTCAAATGTTTGATAGAGTAGTGATTTGTCAAGAGAAATACCTTAGAGGAAGAACACAACAAGAATTAATTGATTTACTAACTGCCGGATTAAGAGAAATAAAGCCTAATATTCCAATTTCGATTAATAACAATGGCGAGGATTGCATGAAAGAATTGATCACAAAAGCTAAGTCAGGATCATTTATCACTATTTTAAGTGACACTATTGATAATGCAATCCATAAAGCAACTAACTACTTAGATAAGGAATTAGATAAAAAATAGTATTTGATGAAAATAAAAAATGCCTTCTGAAAAATTTAGGAGGCATTTTTTATTGATTTAATTTGAGTAAAACTTCAAAAATAGTTATGCAAAATTTCATTGGCCATCTTAAAAAGTATATCTCATTATCACCTGAAGAAGTTGAACTGATTTCTAATTCTGTCAAGTTTAAATCTATTAAGAAAAAAGATTTCTTACTTAAAGAAGGGCAAATATGCACATCAAATTATTTTGTAGAAAATGGTCTCTTAAGAATGTATTTTATTAATGAAAAAGGAATTGAACAGGTGACTTATTTTGCTTTAGAAAATTGGTGGTTATCTGATTATATGAGTTTAATTATGCAAAGCCCATCTCAGTTTTACATTCAGTCTATTGAAGATTCGAAGATCGTTTGTTTAGAACATCATAAACAAGAAGAGCTTTTTGAAAAATTGCCGCAACTAGAAAGATATTTTAGAATTGCAATGCAAAGAGCTTATGCTGCATCACAAATGCGAGTTAAATATTTTCATGATTACTCTAAAGAAGAAAGTTACCGCGTTTTCGTAAGTCAATTCCCAAATTTTGTTCAAAGAATACCTCAATATATGTTGGCTTCTTATTTAGGTTTAACACCCGAATACTTGAGTGAACTCAGAAAAAAATACAGTTAACCCCATTTCTTAAACTAGATTAAGATTTGTTTAATTTTTACGACTTAGATTTGTCTCCTCATTAAAAATAAATTTAATATGGAAACCAGAATTAATATCGAAAAAACTGAGCCGGCTGCTATTAAAGCAATGTATGCTTTGGAATCTTATTTAACTACATCTTCCCTTACCAAAACGCATAAAGAATTAATTAAGATCAGAGCATCTCAAATTAACGGTTGTGCTTATTGCATAAATATGCATACTACAGATGCAAGAAAAAATGGCGAAACAGAACAACGCATTTACTTATTAAATGCATGGAAAGAAGTGCATGATTTATATACAGAAGAAGAAAGAGTTATTTTAGCAATTACTGAAGAGGTTACACTAATTGCAAATAGTGGTCTTTCTGATGAGACTTATCAAAATGCTAAATCAATTTTAGACGATAACTATATTGCTCAGGTAATTATGTTAGTGATTACAATAAATGCTTGGAATAGAATTGCTATTGCTACAAAATTACAGCCTGAATAAATAAAAATTTGTCATTCTGAACATTTAAAAGAACCTCTTTTATAAAGACTTTTTACTCAGAATGACAAATTTAAATTTTAGATAAAGGTATATATCCAAGCACCAGTTCATCCTTTTGAATATTTTGCGTAAGAGTAAATTTTAATGCGTATTTACTTTTTGCTTCTTTTGAAAGTATATCTTCAATTTTAAACACATCATCAACATCTACTCCAAACTTGTCATCAATATGTGAAGTAGCTCCTTTAAAGCCTGTGTGCTTGTAAAATGCAGTTTCTTTAGATTCTTTAATTGCCAATGCTTTTTGATCTGAAACTACCAACATTTTATAGTGTAATTCTTCAAATTCTCCCTTTTTATACCCGCCTAAATTTAAAAAGAACAGACTATTCAAATCAGATTTAACCTCTTGGTTTTTGGCTATAACTTCTACTTTATAGTTGCCAACTTTATTTATAATTCGATAAGCATCAAGATGGATTTTACCTTTCGCCTCTGGCCAAAAGGCAATCATTTCTGGCAAAATTTCTTTGATAGAATTACCAATGCCAAAATAAATATCATGTTGTTCTATATTCCTACCTTTAGGAGTTGCCCCTAACAAAACCATAAATAACTGAGGTAACTGTTCCATATTTACTATTAAAACCTATTTAATTTCTTTTTTAAATTGTTCAATCAATCGCTTGCATCTAGCTTCAACCTCTTTAAAAACGTAATCGAATAAATCACTATGTTTATAAGGGTCTAACAACTCTCCCTCATCAGCCAAGAAAAAGCTCACTTTACTTCTTTGTTCTTCATTTTTAGCATGCTTTAAAACATCTTTATAATTTTGTTTATCCATTACCAAGATTTTATCAAACTTATCGAATAAATAAGATGTAAAAAGCTGGGCTCTTTGTGCAGAAATATCATATCCGTATGTTTTTGCCACTTCTATCCCTCTATAGTCTGGCGGACTTCCGATGTGCCATTCTCCAGTACCAGCAGAAGCGACCTCCCAATTTAAGTTCTGTTCCTTAACTAAATGGCGCATTATGCCTTCCGCCAAAGGCGAGCGACAAATATTTCCTAAACAAACCATTAAAATTTTCAATGCTTGATCCGATTAAAGTTTATTTATAAATGCTATTTAAAATTCCTGCTAAGCGAACACCGCCCTTTAATAATTGCTGATTTGCTGTATCAATCCAATCGAAATTATAATTAAAACTCAATTTATCATCAGTTTTAATACCTGTTGCATAAATTTTATTACAAACACCATAAGATTCAAAAACCCAGTCTTTTAAACTAGTGCTTTGCAAACTTAAAACTTGTTGCTTCGTTGTGTGATTAATGGCTTTGGTATATTCAGTAAAACTTAAACCTTGAAAATCGATTAAATCACTATCCCAAACTCTGTGTAAATTTGTTTTTCCACCGAACCATGATAATAGGACTTTGTTTCCACCTAAATCATCTTTACGAGCAGTGTGCATCGGCTGATGTAAATCTCCAACTAGATGGATTACCATTCTTAAAGCTAATTTCTTTTGGTCTGAAGTACTGTTTTTGTTTTTTAGCACTTCCACCATCTCGTTAATTTTACTATAAATATTTGCTTCAGGGTAATTCTCTAAATAGCTGAATACATCTGTTTGAGATAAATTAGCAGGAAGATTTACATAATGCCAGTTACTTAAATAACTATAACTCGGATCAGATTTTACAAAATCAGCCCAATTTGCAGTCATTGCCATACTCTCCGTACCTAAAATTTGTTCAATAGCTTTTCGTGTTTTTGCGTTTATATAATGATCTGCAACCTCACCTACAATTCTATGTCCTAAAACACCCCAAGCATTCGCGCTAAATGGCAAATAGGCCAAAATAACTGCGATAATAATCCTTTTTAAATTTTTCATTTTTATAATTTTTTTCCCTTCAGTGATAGAGTTATCATAATAATCTCATTTTATAATTCTTTAGGTACACAGGTAATTTTCTCTTTTAAAACTAATGCACATTCCCTCTGATCATTTAAACTTTCTAAAACCACGTTATTTGGCCCAAAAGATTTAATTTTAAAACTAGGTAAGTAGCGACCACTACGGTAACAACCTGATATTTTTTGTTTATAGTTCGGCTTTGTAAAATCCCCTTCCAAAAACAAAGTATCCCCTTTAACCTTGTAAACTCCTTTGGCATGCTCTTTCCAAACGCCATTGTTAAAACACGAATCTTCGTAATAGTTAACTTTAGAATACGTAGTTAAATCTACATAAAATGAATCACAACTAATTTTAAAATCATGTTTTGTATAGGTTAGCAACTGTTCCTTATTTGCAATACTATCTTGACTCCAAACACCCTGTAAAATGGTTTCACCATTGCCTTGCACATTTGGCAAACGCGTACATGAAATACATGTAAAAATTAAATAAGTTGAAAGTAAAAAGTAAATCTGTTTATTAAAAATCATTATTTCTTATTAAGATATCTCAAACTTTATACTTTAAACCTTTAACTTATTTTAGGCTCCCAACCATATCTTCTGGCTTAACCCATGCCGTAAACTGTTCGCTAGTTAACAAGCCCAATTCTACAGCAGATTCACGTAAAGTTTTATTTTCCTTATGTGCTTTTTTAGCAATTTTAGCTGCATTCTCGTAACCAATATGAGGATTAAGAGCTGTAACCAACATTAAAGAGTTCTCCATATGTTGCTGTATAATTGGCCTGTTTGGCTCCATACCCTCAGCACATTTATCGTTAAAAGAAACGCAAGCATCTCCTAATAAACGGCCACTTTGTAACAAATTAGCAGCAATAACAGGCTTAAAAACATTTAGTTCAAAATGACCATTGCTACCGCCAATACTTACCGTTACATCATTACCCATCACTTGTGCACAAACCATAGTTAAAGCCTCTGGTTGTGTAGGGTTAACTTTACCCGGCATAATTGATGAACCTGGTTCGTTATCTGGTATCACAATCTCGCCAATACCGCAACGTGGCCCAGAACTTAACATTCTAATATCATTAGCTACTTTCATTAAAGAAACTGCCACACGTTTATAAGCGCCAGATAATTCTACCATTGCATCATGCGCAGCTAAAGCCTCAAATTTATTTGGTGCAGTAACAAAAGCTAAACCTGTTAATTCTGCAATTTTCTTTGCAACTAAAACATCATATCCAGCTGGCGTGTTTAATCCTGTACCAACCGCTGTGCCGCCCAAAGCCAACTCGCTAATCATTACCAAAGCATTTTTTATTGCTCTAATACCATTGTCTATTTGTTGTACATAACCAGAAAACTCTTGACCTAAAGTTAAAGGCGTAGCATCCATAAAGTGTGTACGACCCGTTTTCACGATATCATTCCAGCTGGTTGCTTTTTTGTGTAAAGTATTCCTTAATTTTTCTAATCCCGGTAAAGTAATCTCAACCGCTTGTTTGTATGCTGCAATATGCATTGCAGTTGGATAGGTATCGTTACTAGATTGAGATTTATTTACATCATCATTTGGATGCAAAACTTTTTGATCATCAGCTAAACTACCACCATTAATTACATGAGCACGATTAGCGATAACTTCGTTTGCATTCATATTGCTTTGCGTACCAGAACCAGTTTGCCAAATTACCAATGGAAACTCAGCATCCAATTTACCCGCAATCACTTCATCACAAGCTTTAGCAATTAAATTTAATTTCTCTTGAGCCAAAACACCTAGCTCTGTATTAGCCATTGCCGCTGCCTTTTTCAAATATCCAAAAGCATGTATAATTTCCTTTGGCATACTCGCCTCGGGACCAATTTTAAAATTATTACGTGAGCGCTCAGTTTGTGCACCCCAATATTTATCAACGGGCACTTGAACCTCGCCCATGGTATCGTGTTCTATTCTAAAACTCATGATATTTACTATTTTTTTCAAATTTAACCTTTTTGACTTTTAATAAGTCGTAATTAAGTAAGATAATTAAATCGTTACCAATTAATTAATAGAAAAGGTGCTACAATGCTTTTTCTCAAGTTCTGCCCCACTATTCGCTTTACTTCGTCCCAACCTAAAGGTTAAGGCTACGTGCCCGCTACCATTGGGTTTATTTCACAACAGAAAATACTTATCAATAAACCAATACTACACCAAACCGCACTTCTACTATTTGATACCTCGAGTTTACTATTTTATGGTTTTTGTTTTGCTATTATTGTTGCAAGTTTGATTATAATTAAACTTAAAATGATGAAAAAAATAATCTTCATATTCCTTAGCTTAATTATTACGCTAAATAATGCAAATGCTCAAAAAGGCATTAATTTTTCTCACTCATACGCTGCCGGAGGAAAACTACTGATGTCTGTTGATAGTTTAGCTAAAAATGTATTTTATGCAAACATGTTTCCAAATCAGCCCAATACATCCTTTAACTATCTGCCAGAAGTTAACAATGTAAGTATCCAGATTTATTTTAGAAAGACAATTATTATACAGCACTATCGGTACACAATTTTAGTCGATGATAAACCAATAATAGTAAATAAGTCGATTAACATTGCGGAGCTAAAGGATGTTGACAGACCAGAAGAAGTTTTTAGCTCAACAACTCTTGGTGTTTTCCCTTTAAAAGGTAAAATTGTTACAACATTAGTCTATAGTATCGAAAAACCTCTTGATATTGACAAATCTGTTTTCTACGGCAAACCTATACCGAAAGCAAAAATTCAGGGCTTTTCAAAGCGTTTCAAAACTAATGAAGGAGTTGATTACAGTTGGATTACCGAACCAGAAGGTGCAACAGACCTTGTTTTAACTAAAAAAGATGACGAAATTACCATTGTAAAAGACAAATCATATATCGACTATCTCTATTACACTACATTAAGAAATAAACAAACAAATGAAATAATCTTCAAATCGACTGCTTGGCAATATGGAGGCATAGTAGAGAATCATGACTATTTACCATTTGTAAAGATTTATAAATCCACATTCAAAAAATCTGGAGATTATGAAATTATTATTCGACCACTGCTTAGAGATAATATTTCTGCAAAAGATTTAGAAAAATATACCACCAGACATACACTTTCCATAACATTAGAGGAAAACTATACCAAAAAAGAATTCTTTATATACATAGTTATCGCAGTGTTTTCTATCGGATTGATCTTTCTTGTTATCCTTTTTTTGGTCAAAAAAAGAAATAAAAAAAGTTTTGCAGAAAATGAACAACAAAAAACTACCGCAAAGCTTCAACTTAGTTCAATTCGTTCTCAACTAAATCCTCATTTTTTATTTAATGCACTTTCAGGCATTCAAAATTTGATGAACAAAAACGAGATAGACAATGCAAATCAATATCTCTCTAAATTTGCTCGGTTAACGCGTAACGTACTTGATGATAAAGAACTGATTAGTTTAGCACAAGAAAAAACTTTATTAGACGATTACTTACAAATGGAGAAATTACGATTTGGGTTTAACTATGAAATTAATTTGTCGGATAATTTAGATTTAGATAATATAGAAATACCAAGTATGCTACTACAACCTTTTGTAGAAAATGCAGTTAAGCATGGTATAGCTCAAAAAGCTAGCGATGGAGAAATTAATATCAAATTTACCAAACAAGCTAATAATTTAGTTTTAAAAGTTACTGATAATGGAAATGGATTTGATACCAAAAAAAAATACAATGGCTTAGGTCTTACATTAAGTGAAAGTAGAATAGCACTTTTAAATAGTATTTATAAAGAAAATCACTTTATATTACACATACAATCAACGACTACTGGCACTATAATAAATTTGACATTAACAGATTGGTTATCATAAAATGAGAGCAATTTTAATAGACGACGAAATTTCTAACTTAGAAAACCTGCGGTATTTGCTAGAAAAGCACTGTCCGCAGGTGACAATAATGGCGACAGCGCAAAATGTAAATGATGCGGTTGAAGCTATTGAAAAATATTTTCCTGATTTATTATTTCTAGATATTCAGATGGGCGAACAAACAGGTTTTGATGTATTGAGACTGATTCCTAAGCGTAATTGTGAAGTTATTTTTGTAACCGCCTTCGACCAATATGGTATACAAGCTGTAAAATTTGCCGCTTTAGATTACTTACTAAAACCAATTGATATTGAAGAGTTGATCAACGCTGTAAATAAAGCAGAACATAAATTACAATCAAAAACACAAAATTCGCAACTTGATTTTTTAATGCAACAACTAGCAAAACCAGAACCAAGTGTTAGTAAAATTGCTTTACAGATGCAAAGCGAGATAAGGTATGTATCTATAGCTGATATTATACGTTGCGAAGCGGATAATACCTATACCTATTTCTTTTTAGCAAATGGAGAAAAAATACTAGTTTCAAAATCTTTAAAAGAATATGCAGATTTATTACGACCAAAAGGTTTTCTGAGAACCCACCAAAGCCATTTGGTAAATCCGAAATATGTAAAAAGTTGGTTAAAAGAAGATGGTGGCATTTTACTTTTAACTTCTGGAGAAAAAATACCCGTATCTAAACCCAACAAAGAAACAGTTAAATTAGCTTTGCAAAGACTTTAAAAGCTTTAGAGATTTACATAGACAGAATTTATCATTCTCCTAGTTATGATGTCCAATTTATCAGCACATCATTTCTATTTAACAATTAAAAAGCATCATTTTTGGTGAAAAATTAAAGCTTTTAACAAACAATGTTTAAAACTCTTTTGCGTTTAGAAAGGCAATAATTACTACTTTGCAAGCTTTTCAAATCCCTATCACTTAGTCATGAAGTTTCGTTTTTTAATATTTACCTATTCAATATTCCTAATCTCATTATATTCTTGTACCAGCAAAGAAGAAAAAGCCAAAAAAGTTGAAGCCGATAAAAAAGTAAGAATAAAAGAAGATAATAAAGCAGATAGTTTATTAATCGCCTATAACCCTCAAAAAGAAGACAAATGGATTGCTAATTTCGCTGATAATTTGCACAAAAAATATGGCTTTAATGGCAACATATTGGTAGCTGTTAAGGGTAAAATTGTTTACCAAGGCGCTAAAGGTTGGGCAGATTATTTACATCGCGATAGCTTAAAAATAAATTCTGAATTTGAGTTAGCTTCTATTACAAAAACTTTTACTGGCGTTGCTATTTTGCAATTAGTAGAAGCCGGTAAGTTAAAGTTAACAGATGATGTTAAGAAATTCTATCCAAACTTTCCATACGATGGCATTACTATAGAATTACTTTTATCCCACAGAAGTGGTATGATGAATTATGTATATTTTATAGATGATATTTGGCGCAAAGAGAAACGCAACATGAAAAAAGGAGTTTCTAATCAAGAGGTAATGGATGTTATTGCTGATAAAAAACCAAACCCATACACTAAGCCAAATCGATTATTCCATTATAACAATTCGAACTTCATGGTTTTAGGCGCCATTATAGAGAAAATAACTGGTCAACGTTATTCGCAATATATGATGGAACATGTTTTTAAACCTGCGGGATTAAAAAACACTCATGTATATTCTACCTCAGAGTATGAGAAAATTCCAGTAGATGTAGTTGGGCATGATCGCAATAATTTTAAATATTCTGTAGCACAAAACTTTTTAGATGGCCCCGTTGGAGATAAAGGGATTTACAGTACTTTACACGATTTAGTTTTATTTGATAAGTATTTAAAAAACGAACGACTACTGAGCAATAAAAGTTTAGATTCTGCTTATGTTGGTCGTAATAAACCTGTTAATGGTCACTTTAACTATGGCTACGGTTGGCGTATTTTTGATGGCAAAGGAATGGATAAAGTAGTTTACCACACCGGTTGGTGGCATGGTTTCCGTCACATTTATATTAGAGATTTAGATAAAGATATTGTAGTTATTTTCTTAGGCAATAAAACCAATGGCAGTTTAATGCAGTTGGATGATTTGTTTAAGTATTTAAAAATGCCAATTATTCGTAAAGGGGCTTACAGTGGCTCTGGCAGTTTACCAGGTAGCGACGAGGATTAATTGATTTGTCATTATGAACAGCTTGAAGAATCTCTATTGAAATTTACATCAAAGATTCTTCATTTAACTCAGAATGACAAACTTTGCTAGGAAATTTTGTCTAGAGCAATGGCTCTGCTTCTCTTTTGGAGATAGTTTTTTAGTAGAATATTTTCTGGCAGTTCCACCATCGGATCTTTTTCAAAAATATCAATCACCGTGTTTCTTGCCTCTTGCAAAATGATTTGATCTTTAGCTAAGTTTGCCATTTTCAACTCTAACACACCGCTTTGCTGTGTGCCTGTAATATCTCCAGGGCCGCGTAATTGCAAATCAATTTCCGAAATCTCAAAACCATTATTAGTTTTCACCATCGTCTCTAAACGTATTTTAGAATTTGGACTTAATTTATTGCCAGACATTAAAATACAGAAAGATTGTTCGGCACCACGACCAACTCTTCCACGCAATTGGTGTAATTGAGATAGTCCAAATCGCTCTGCATTTTCTATAATCATTACAGATGCGTTTGGCACATTTACGCCAACTTCTATTACGGTTGTTGCCACCATAATTTGAGATTTACCTTCAATAAATCTATTCATCTCATATTGCTTATCAGCATTTTTCAGTTGGCCGTGTACAATACTAATTTGATAATCTGGCAATGGAAATTGATATCTTATTTGCTCAATTCCGGTTTTTAGATTCAAAAGATCTAACTTTTCACTTTCTTCGATTAAAGGATAAACAATATACACCTGTCTACCTTTCGCAATTTCTTGTTTCATAAAACCAAACATCCGCAACCGCTGACCTTCAAAAAGATGTTTAGTTTCTATTGGTTTTCTTCCAATGGGCAGTTCATCAATTACAGAAACATCTAAATCTCCATATAGTGTCATCGCTAATGTACGTGGAATTGGTGTTGCGGTCATCACCAATATATGTGGCGGCACTTCATTTTTACGCCAAAGTTTAGCTCTTTGTTCTACACCAAACCGATGTTGCTCATCAATTACCACTAAAGCCAAATTTTTGAATTTAACTTTATCTTCAATTAAGGCATGTGTGCCAACCAAAATATCAATCTCTCCAGCTTCTAATTCTTGATGCAGAATTAATCTTTGTTTTTTAGTGCTGTTCCCAGTTAGAATAGCAACTTTAATCAACTCTCCTTTTAATAAGTCTACTAAAGATTGGTAATGCTGTCGAGCTAAAATCTCTGTTGGCGCCATCATACAAGCTTGATAACCGTTGTCGTTTGCCAATAACATAGTAATTAAAGCAACAACAGTTTTACCGCTACCTACATCACCTTGTATTAGTCTATTCATCTGACTCCCTTTTTGGGTGTCTAATCTAATCTCCTTAATAACTCGCTTCTGTGCATTTGTTAAATCAAAAGGCAGCATTGTATTGTAAAAAGTATTTACTCGCTCCCCAACTGTATTAAAAAGCGCTCCTTTAAACTTTAACCTTCGCAATTGTATATTATGCAAAAGTTGTAATTGAATAAAGAATAATTCTTCAAATTTTAATCTTCTTTCGGCCTGTTGTAGTTTATCTATATTAGCAGGAAAATGAACGTAAATTAAAGCTTCTTTCCTACTAATTAGCTTATACTTTTCTAAAATATATCGAGGTAATGTTTCTCGAATCTCGTTAATGTGTAGTTCAACAATGTGATGAATTAATCTTTGAATCCCTTTGCTATCCAAAAAGCTTTTCTTCATCTTTTCGCTAGTATGATAAATTGGTTGCAACGTGAGGTTTCCAGTAATTCCAGCTTGTCTAGGATAAGGCTCTAAATCTGGATGTGATATGCTAAAGCTATTGTTAAATAAATTTGGTTTTCCAAAGGCGATGTATAAACTTCCTTTCATCACATGCTCTTCAACCCATTTTAAACTTTGAAACCAGACCAATTCTATTGTTCCAGTATCATCAGTAAATTTTGCAATTATTCTCTTTTTATGTTTCTCGCCTATGGTTTCTTTACTTGTAATTCTTCCAATAACTTGTACCAGTGGCAAATCTTCATTAAGCTCATTTATTTTATAAAATCGAGTTCTATCAATATATCTAAAAGGATAATGGTTTAAGAGTTGTTCATAAGTAGAAATGCCCAACTCTTTTTGCAAAAGTTCGGCACGTTTAGGACCAACGCCCTTCAAATAAACCAATGGAGTATCTAAATTTGAAGCAAACAAAATTTATTATTTTCTACTAAAAGTAAATATATCTTTTATCAAGTTCCAATTAAAAAGTAAAACTGCAAACAATAATAGTAAATAAGCTAGTAATTGATTTAAGCTAATGTGTTCATCGAAATATAAAACTGCCACAGCAAAAGCTATAATAGGATTAAGATAAATGATAATACCTAAAGTCGAAGACGGTAAGCCGATTAGGGCATACAAACTTAAAAAGAGAGGAATAACTGTAAATACAATGGCAATCATTACAATATGACTCCAGAACCAAACTCCAACAGGAAAAGCTTCATAATGATACAAATAAAATGGAAGCATTAATATTACGGCTAAAGTAATTTGTAATGCCAATACATTTAACTTATCAAGATGTTGCATTTTACGTTGAATGATTAAGTAAAACGCATATAATGCAGCAATTAATACAGACCAAAGCACTTCTTTAAATGAACCTGTTGCTAATATTAGGATGCTGATTAATGCGATAGCCAAAGAAATTAACTTGATTTTTGAGAGATCTTCTTTTAAAATTAAAAACCCGCCGAACGCAGTTATTAATGGGCAAACCATGTAGGCGAATGCTGCAGATTTTAAACTCACATTATTAACCGCATAAATAAAAGTATACCAGTTTAAGGTTAACAATATGGTAGCGACAACAATCTGCCAGTAAATAATTCTTCTTTCTATTTTAGTTACAGATTTAAAATACTTTAAATCTTCCTTTAATTGCTTTTTCCTGAACAAAAGTATAGCTGCCCATATTACAACAAGTGATGTAAAAATGCGATAGTACAAAATCTCCTCAGAAGGGAAAGCTTTTATATTTCTAAGAGGAATTGAAAAAAAACCCCAAATTGCAACAGATAAAAAAGCAGCAAATAGATACTTTGATTTTGAAGTCAATTAACTATGCTTTATATGCCGTTACTGAAATTTCCACATTTACACCTTTTGGCAAACCTTTAACTGCGATTGTTTCCCTAGCTGGGTATTCAGAATCAAAGTAAGAACCATATGCTTCATTTACTTCTGCGAACAAAGACATATCAGATAAGAATATTGTAGTTTTAATAATGTGAGAAAACTCATAATCTGCTTCTATTAAAACGGCTTTAATATTCCGCATTACTTGATGTGTTTCTTCGGATATAGAACTTAAGTTTAGCTCTCCATTTTCTGGATTAATAGCAACTTGACCAGATGCAAATAAAAACCCATTAGCAACTACTGCTTGACTATATGGACCAATTGGCGAAGGTGCGTTATCTGTATTAATTATCATTTTCATTATTAATTATATTGATATTATTTTTTTAAAATGTACCACTGCACTAACTTCCATAAAATCCCTCCAACAAACAATGAAATAGCCAAAGCATTAATGACATGCATAATTCTAATATTGATATTATTTGGCCTATCAGAATTTTTTCTTCTAAAAAAGTACATATACAAATGTAGGTATAAATAAAAAGAGTTCCGACCATTGGTCGGAACTCTTTTTATATTGAATTAAGAAATCTTAATTTCTTGAAGTCTCAACACGACGGTTTTGGATACGACCTTCTTCAGTATCGTTTGAAGCAATTGGATTAGCTTCGCCTAAACCTTTAGTAGCAACAGCACTAGCGTTAACACCAGAATTTACTAAGTAAGTTTTTACAGAGTTAGCTCTATCTTTAGATAACTTCATATTGTATGCAGCAGTACCTTCGCTAGAAGCATAACCTTTAGCAGTTACTTTACCACCGTTTTCACGCAATGTAGAAGATAATTTATCTAATACTGGATAAGCTTCAGTTTTTAAAACTGAACTATTGAATTCAAATTGAATTGGCTCCCAACCAGAAACCATTGGAGATGTAGCTTCAGTTACAACTGGAGCAGGAACTGGAAGTGGGCATCCTGAACCATCAACTGCAGTTCCAGCTGGAGTTCCAGGGCATTTGTCGAATTGATCAGCAACACCGTCACCATCAGTATCTTTTTTCAAATCTTCGATAGATTTCTCTACATTAGAAACACGATTTTTCAATGCTTCAACTTCTTGACGTAAAGATGGGTCTTTTAACTCATCATACATTAAAGCAAGTGGGTTAACCCAATCCATGTTAGCTTTATCTTTCGAACCTATAGAGAATTCTAATCCTGCAGAAGCATATGAGAACTTATCAAAGTTTGCAGTATTACCACCAGTTTGAACACCATTTAAATTGAAATCGTCGACAAAGTTCATTGTGTAAGCTAAATTAAATGAAACGCGGTCTGAAACTTTAAATTTAACACCAGCTCCAACAGGAATATAAGCTCCTTTATAATATTTATCTCCATTTTGTGGATATATTCTTTGTACAGTATTATTAGCATAAGTAACTTCTGGAGAATAAGCTAATAAACCATAACCAGCGCTTAATGTAAAGTTTACTGAATTCTCACGACGTAAGAAATCTACTGTAGCTACATTTACAACACCTCTTAAATCAGCAGCATATTGGAATCTAGTATCAAAAGATTTTACACCATTTTGAACACCACCAGCAGCATCTTTATTGGATCCAGAAATATGAGCACGTGAATGACTTAAGTTAGCTTCTAAAGAGAAAGCATGACCTAGTTGTTTACGTATTGAACCACCGTAACCTAAGTTAACATCCCAGTTAGTAAAGTCATTTCTACCACCCAATAAAACGATTGGAGTAGTTACACCTGCATTAATCCCTATAGACCAGGTTCTGTATTGTGAACTTCCGCCAAACACTTTAGCAGAAGAAGAAGAAGGAGCAGTAGCTTCTTGTGCGTTAGTAAGAGATGTTAATCCCATTACTGACACTAGTGAAGCAACTAAACCTTTTTTTAAAGTAGAATAATTCATAATTTTCTTTTTTAAGGTTAAACAAATAACAATTGTATAATTTTTTGTAATTACAAAATTACACAATTTTTTATAATTTCAAAGTATTATACAAACACTGTTCCAAACTTTAATAGATTTTAAGTTTTTATTACATTTGAGAGAATCACATTGATATATCTAATCGAAAATTATGAAATACAAACAAATCGACAGTTCATTGTTCTTTTGCAACAGAAAAAAATTTATAAATTTATTAAATAACAACTCTATAGCAATATTTCAATCAAACGACGAATTCCCAAGGAGTGGTGATCAGAGTTTTCTTTTTAAGCAAAATCCTGATTTATTTTACCTTTCTGGCATAGACCAAGAACAATCAATTTTACTGCTATTTCCTGACTGTCCTAATCCATTATACAGAGAAGTCCTTTTTTTAAGACAGACAAATGATTACATTAAGGTTTGGGAAGGACATAAGTACACTAAAGAGCAAGCGAGAGCTGTATCGGGTATAGAAAATATTTATTGGTTAGAAGATTTTGACAATATATTACACAGCATTATTCATTATTCAGATTATATTTATTTAAACACAAATGAGAATGATCGCTATGCACACTCTGTAACTTATAGAGATATTCGCTTTATAGAAGACTTACGTGCAAAATATCCATTGCATAAATTCGAAAGAGCTGCACCTTTAATGAGGCAATTAAGACCCGTTAAATCAGAAATTGAAATAGAGCTTACTCAACAAGCTTGCGATATTACCAAAGACGCATTCTTAAGAGTGTTAAATTTCGTTAAACCAGGTGTAATGGAATATGAAATTGAGGCTGAAATTATTCATGAGTTCATTCGCAAAAGAGCAACTGGCCATGGTTATTCTCCAATTATAGCCTCAGGAAATAATGCGAATATTTTGCATTATACAGATAACAATCAGCCATGTAAGGATGGAGAACTGATTTTAATGGATTTTGGTGCGGAATATGCAAATTATAATGCAGATATGACGAGAACCATTCCTGTTAATGGGAAATTCACTAAGCGCCAAAAGGAAGTTTACAATGCAGTTCTTCATGTATTAAATGAATCAAAAATATTGATGATTAGTGGTGCAATATGGAACACTTATCACGAAGAGGTTGGTGAAATTATGACCGAACAATTAATTAATTTAAAATTAATTTCTACTTCTGATGTGAAAAATCAGAACCCAAAATATCCAGCTTATAAAAAATATTTTATGCATGGTAACACGCATCATTTAGGTATTGATGTGCATGATCTTGCTGGAAGATATACACCTTTTGCTGCTGGCAACATACTAACCTGCGAACCAGGAATTTATATTCCAGAAGAAGGGTTTGGGGTAAGATTAGAGAATGACATTCTTTTAACCAAAAATGGAAATATAGATTTAATGGCGAAAATCCCAATTATTGCAGAAGAAATTGAAGAGATCATGAATGCTTAATATAATTTTCAATAAACCTATACACATTAAAATTATTTGTTAATAATTCTTCATCAATAGCTTGGCGAAGCATTATTTTATCTATATCTAGCATCCTTTGATGTTGAATAATTCGATAAGCCTTTTCGGTAATTAAAAAATGCTTACGCTCGTTAACAGCTACGTTTTTTGTCAACAACCATTTACACAAACTTGTTAATCCATCTCCCTTATCCGCAACTGTTTTAAAAACAGGTATATCTTGATGTTGTCCGCGAACTAGTTTTCTTAAATTGTTAGCAAAAATTTCTGCGCCATCTCTATCTGCCTTGTTCACTACAAATCCTTGTGCAATTTCCATTAAGCCAGATTTAATATTTTGTATTTCATCTCCAGATTCTGGAACTAAAACCACAACTGTCTTATCTGCTAATCCAGCTATTTCTACTTCAGACTGACCTACTCCAACAGTTTCTACTATAATTATATCAAAGTTTGATGACCTTAGTACATCTATCATCTCTAAAGTTTTTACAGAGACTCCTCCTAATGCCCCTCTAGTTGCAATAGACCTAATGTAGACATTAGGATTATTAAATTGTTGAGCCATTCTTATTCTATCGCCCAATAAGGATCCAAAATTAAATGGAGATGTCGGATCAACTGCCAAAATGGCTATTTTTTTTCCATTGTCAGTAAAATTTGCAGTAATCGCATTTACTAACGTACTTTTACCAGCACCTGGAGGTCCAGTAATACCAATGACAGGTATATTTAAATTAATATGAAGATTTTTTAATAAATCTGAACTAGGCTCAAGATTATTTTCAACCAAAGTTAATGCCCTAGCCAAAATCCTAAAATCTCCCTTTTTAATTCCTTTTAGATATGGTAAATAAGGCTTCATTAATCAACTCTTTTAACAAATAAACGTAATTTTTAGCTAAAATAAGAGCATTAAGTATTATAATAATTACACATTAAGCCAATCACCTAAACAAACCGCAAAAATATTAACTTTGTCTTCTTATATCATTTTATATGAAGATCTATTTTCGTTTATTATCTTTTGCAAAACCAATAGAAAAATTTGCAATTCCATATATTATCACCACACTTTTTGCTATCATTTTTAACACCTTCCTTTTTACGCTGCTTGGCCCCATCATGAATACTATATTTTTAGATGATAGTCAAGATAAAATAACTAAGGTAGTTAAAACTTCATCTATAAATCCGATGAAGATATTTAGTCAATACGTAGACGAAATTATTGTGATGCATGATAAGGTTTATGCACTTCAAGTAATCTGTATTGTTATTGTAATTACTGTATTTCTAGCAAACTTTTTCCGTTACTTCTCTCAAAGATATATGGAAGATTTAAGGGTTCATACTTTATTAAACATGCGTAAAGCTGTCTTTAACAATGTTATGAACCTACATGTAGGTTATTTTAATAATGAACGTAAAGGTGATATTATTTCTAAAGTTGCATCAGACGTACAAGTTGTACAATTTTCTGTTACAAACACTCTACAAGTAGTTTTTAAGGAGCCTGTTCAGTTAATATTCTTTATCGGTGTTTTACTTTCTATTTCAATAAAATTAACCTTATTTTCACTTTTAGTTATTCCAGTTTCTGGATTTATCATCAGTAAAATTGTAAAAAGATTAAAACAACAATCTACTGAATCTCACCAGTCTTTCGCTAAAATGATTGGGTTTTTAGACGAGGCGCTTGGAGGTATTAAAATAATTAAAGCTTTTAATGCAACTTTAAGGATTAAAGAAAAATTCGACGATGAAAATAAATTCTATTCAAATCTTAACCGTAAGATGGCAAGGCGACAACAATTGGCCTCTCCAGTTTCTCAAACGTTAGGTGTTTTAGTTGTTGTTTTTATTTTACTTTACGGTGGCGGCATGATTTTAACAGGAAAAGGAGATTTAGCAGCAGATGAATTTATCGTTTATTTGGCTACCTTTTCACAAATTATGCAACCAATAAAAGCGCTTACCGATTCATTTAGTGGAATTCACAATGGTATTGCAGCTGGCGAACGTGTATTAGAATTAATCGATACCAAACCAGATGTAGTTAATAAACTTAATAGTAAAGTCTTAAGTAAATTTGAAAATGAATTAATATTTGAAAATGTTAGTTTTAATTATGGCGATAAAGAAATATTAAAAAACATTAATATCAATATTAAAAAAGGAACAACAGTGGCCTTAGTTGGTCCTTCTGGCGGCGGAAAAAGTACGCTAATGGATTTGATACCTCGTTTTCATGACCCTAAAACTGGGATTTTGAAAATTGATGGGCAAAATTATCAAGATTTAACTGTAGAAAGCATTAGAAAGCAGATGGGAACAGTTAACCAAGAAAGCATTTTGTTTAATGATACCATCTTTAATAATATCGCTTTCGGCAAACCAGAAGCTACTGAAGTTGAAGTTATTGCCGCAGCGAAAGTTGCCAATGCTCATGAGTTTATAGTAGGTACAGAAGACGGTTATCAATCTTTTGTAGGAGATAGAGGAAATAAACTTTCTGGTGGTCAAAAACAAAGAATTTGTATAGCGAGAGCAATATTAGATAATCCACCGATTATGCTTTTAGATGAGGCAACTTCTGCATTAGATACAGAATCAGAAAGACTAGTGCAAGATGCTTTAAACAATTTAATGCAAAATAGAACATCTATAGTAATTGCACACCGTTTAAGCACCATACAACATGCAGATAACATTATTGTAATTGATAAAGGAACCGTTGTTGAAACAGGGAGTCATAGTGAGTTAATTAAACGAAACGGTTTATATAATCGTTTAATAGAAATGCAGGCATTTAATGATTAATAATCAAAAATAATTTCTAATACTCGAGACAATATTTGTTTAATAAAATTGATACAGAATAAAAATTTATGCATAAAAAAGGAGCGAATAAATCGCTCCTTAATATTTTAAAATAAATATATTATAATTTACGTTTTACTTCTACTTGTTCGTAAGCTTCTACAATATCTCCAACTTCAATATTATTAAAGTTTTGAATATTTAAACCACATTCGTAACCTTTAGCTACTTCTTTAACATCATCTTTGAAACGTTTCAACGAGGCTAACTCACCAGTATAAACTACAACACCATCACGTACGATACGTATCGCACTTTTTCGGGTAATTTTACCGTCTAATACCATACAACCTGCAATGGTACCAACTTTAGTGATTTTAAAGGTTTCTCTAATTTCTACGTTAGCCACGATTTTCTCTTCAAACTCTGGAGACAACATACCTTCCATTGCCGCTTTTATCTCATTAATTGCATCGTAAATAATAGAATATAAACGAATATCAATTTGTTCAGCCTCTGCTAATTTACGAGCACCTGGCGAAGGACGTACTTGGAAACCGATAATGATTGCATCTGAAGCAGATGCTAACAATACATCAGATTCTGATATCTGACCTACTGCTTTACCAATAATATTAATTTGAATTTCTTCAGTAGATAGTTTTAATAACGAATCGGCTAATGCTTCAATAGAACCATCCACATCACCTTTAACTATTAAGTTTAACTCTTTAAAGTTACCAATTGCCAAACGACGTCCGATCTCATCTAAAGTTATGTGTTTCTGAGTGCGCAGACCTTGCTCACGCATTAACTGTAAGCGCTTATTTGCAATATCTCTCGCTTCAACTTCACTCTCCATTGCATTAAACTTGTCGCCTGCAGTAGGTGCGCCTTGCATACCCAAAACTTGAACTGGAACAGAAGGACCTGCTGAATCTACCTTAGTTCCACGCTCATTGAATAAAGCTTTTACTTTACCGCTATAACTACCAGCCAATATCGGATCACCTACTCTTAATGTACCAGCTTGTACCAATACTGTAGTTACAATACCACGCCCTTTATCTAAGGTTGCTTCGATAACTGTACCTGTTGCTCTTTTATTTGAATTAGCTGTTAATTCTAATAATTCTGCTTCTAACAATACTTTATCTAAAAGTAAATCGACGTTTAAGCCGCTTTTACTAGATATTTCTTGAGATTGGAATTTACCCCCCCAATCTTCAACCAAAATATTCATTACTGATAACTGTTCTCTAACTCTATCTGAATTAGCACCCGGTTTATCAATTTTTGTAAATGCAAATACCAAAGGAACACCCGCTGCTTGTGCGTGAGTAATTGCTTCTTTAGTTTGCGGCATTACTGCATCATCTGCAGCAATAACGATAATTGCAATATCCGCAACTTTAGCACCACGAGCACGCATCGCTGTAAAGGCTTCGTGACCCGGTGTATCTAAGAAAGTTACTTGTTTACCAGAGTTAGTTGTTACTTTATAAGCACCAATGTGTTGCGTAATACCACCTGCTTCACCAGCTACTACATTTGCTTTACGAATGTAATCTAGCAAAGATGTTTTACCATGATCCACGTGACCCATAATAGTTACCACTGGAACTCTTGTTTCTAAATCTTCTGGAGCATCCTCTTCTTCAATTATACTATCAGCTTCTTCATCAGCTTTAACAAATTGAATTTCATAACCAAACTCATCAGCAACGATTGTTAATGTTTCTGCATCTAAACGTTGGTTAATTGAAACGAACATACCTAAGCTCATACAAGTTCCAATAATTTTAGTTACTTGTACATCCATCATAATTGCAAGTTCATTTGCCGTAACAAATTCTGTAACTCGTAAAACTTTAGATTGTAGTTGATCTTCTGCTGCTGCTTCTTCTGCTGTTAATGCAACATCATCACGTTTCTGACGACGTAGTTTTGCACGTTGCGCAAATTTACCAGATTTACCTGCTCCACTTAAACGAGCAAGTGTAGCTTTAATCTGATCTTGTATTTCTTTTTCTGTTGGCTCTTCTTTAGGCCCACCCAATGGAGCACCAGGTCTAGCATTTCTAAAGTTTGGACGACCGCCAGCTGTATTATTTGTATTATTTCTAAAATCTGGTCTGTTACCTACATGTGGAGCTGGTGTACTAGCTGGACGAGGCGTTTGATTTCCTTGACCATGACTTTGTTGAGGTGTATTTGTGTTTGGACCACCAGGAGTTTTTTTACGTTTACGCTTGCGTTTAGCAGCATCGCTATCATTAGATGAAGCAACTGGCTGGTTTCTACGATCAGGAGTGGTAGGCAAAACAATTTTACCAATAATATTTGGTCCTGATAATTTTACCGAACGAGCTTTAATCACCTCGTCATCTGTCTTTTGAGTTTCAACAACTGGTACTTCTGGAGTTTTTGCAACAACTGGTGGTTTAACCGCTGCCTTCACTTCTACCTTAGGCGTTTCAACAGGCGCTTTCTCTGCTATTATAGGTGCAGCAACTGGCTTTTCTATAACAGTAGCAGTCTCAACTTTAGGCGTTTCAACCACTGCTGGTATTTCTTTTTTAACTTCAGCTTTAGGCGCAACTTCTTCCTTTTTAACAGGACGAGTTTTACTATTTAGATCATTAAGATTTATTTTCCCTATAACTTTAACACCTGGTAATGACCCGTCGTCTTCTTTAGTTGCAACTTCTTTAACAGGAGCTGTAACTGGTTCGATTGGCTTCTCTGCAACAACAGGAGCTTCTTCCTTGGGCTTCTCAGCTGGAGGAGTATATGAATGAAGATTTTTTATTAAAATACCTTCGTTTTCAAAGTCTTGTTTTTTTGTAGGCGCCTCAGGAGCTTTCTCAGCTATTTCAGGTTCATCACGACGAATTTTACCTATAACGATCTGATTGGCTTCCTCTTTTACGATTTTATCCCCCTGAAATTCTCTTAACAATGTATCGTACATCTCTTTTGAGAGTTTTGTAGTGGGCTTATTTTCCACAGCAAAGCCTTTCTTACTAAGAAACTCTATAATCGTCGAGCTTCCTACGTTAAGTTCTTTAACTGCTTTAAATAAAATTATGGCTTTGTCGTCTGACATCTATTATACTGTTATTTACTAAATTATTTACAAAAGTAACGTTTATTCTTATTTATTCAAGCATAACACGTTTATTCAAATTCCGATTTAAGAATACTAATCACTTCTTTAATCGTTTCTTCCTCTAAATCGGTACGTTTTACTAATTCATCTACTGATAAAGCTAAAACACTTTTTGCGGTATCGCATCCAATTGCTTTCAACTCATCAATGATCCAACTATCAATTTCATCCGAGAATTCTTCGATATCTACATCTTCATCTTCTTCTCCAGCCTCACGATAAACATCAATTTCATATCCTGTCAATTTACCTGCCAACTTTATATTATGTCCACCTCGGCCAATTGCTAATGAGACTTGATCTGGTTTTAAATACACTGATGCTGTTTTATTTTCATCATTTAATTTAATAGAAGTAATTTTAGCAGGACTTAACGCACGTTGTATGTATAGTGAAGTATTATTTGTAAAGTTAATTACATCAATATTTTCATTTTTTAATTCTCTTACGATACCGTGGATACGAGAGCCTTTCATCCCAACACAGGCGCCAACTGGGTCTATTCTATCATCATAAGATTCTACAGCAACTTTAGCTCTTTCTCCTGGTTCACGAACAATTTTTTTAATGGTTATTAATCCGTCGAAAATTTCTGGAACTTCGATTTCGAACAAGCGTTGTAAGAATTCTGGTGCAATTCTAGAAATAATAATTTTTGGTGTTGCATTCAACATGTCAACTTTAGAAATTACCGCTCGAACAGAATCACCTTTTTTGAAATAATCCGCAGGGATTTGTTCTGTTTTAGGCATCAATAACTCGTTACCTTCATCATCCAAAATCAAAGTTTCTTTTTTCCAAACTTGGTAAACTTCTCCTACCACTATTTCTCCAACTCTATCTTTATACTTTTTAAAAATCTCGTCTTTTTCTAATTCTAAAACTTTAGAAACAAGCGTTTGACGAGCAGCTAAAATAGCTCTACGACCAAAACTTTCTAAAGTAATTTGCTCAATGTAATCATCTCCAACTTCCATATCAGCATCTAACAGCTTTACTTCAGCAAGTTCGATTTCCAAATCATCATCTTCAGAAAAACCATCTTCCATAACTTTTCTTGTTCTCCAGATTTCCAAATCTCCGTTGTCTGGATTCACAATTACATCGCAGTTTTCATCTGTTCCGTATTTTTTACGCAACATACTGCGAAATACCTCTTCCAGCACACTAATTACTGTAGGGCGGTCGATATTCTTGAAATCCTTGAATTCTTGAAATGAATCGATTAAATTAATATTGCTCATTTTTTTATTTAAATGAAATTAAAACCTTTGTTTCTATTATGGCATTAAATTCAATTTGTGTTTCTATTAATTGAACTTTCTTACCTTTTTCTTTAACTTTTTCTTCTAATAAAATACCATTATCAGTAACAGAAATTAATTTTCCTTCTTTCACCACACCCTCGCCAAGTTTAACACTTAACTCTCTACCAATATTTTTATGATATTGACGGCTGAGTAAAAGAGGTTCTCCAACTCCAGGAGAAGAAACTTCCAGATTATAAGCTTTGTCAATTGTATTTTCCTCTTCTAAATGAAACCCTACATGTCTGCTAATTGCAGCACAATCCTGAATGCTTATTCCTTCATCACCATCTACATGTATAATTAACTTATTGTTTGGCAGCATTTTTATGTTCACCAAAAATAGTTCAGGTCTATCGACAATTTTCTCCTCTACTAATGCTTTAACTCTATTTTCTACCTGCATACTTTAAATTGTTGTAAAAGAAAAGAGGGGACTCTGTCCCCTCTCCATCCGCTATTACCGTGCAAATGTAAGCATAATATTTGAAAAATAAAAAACCTCTTCAAAATGAGAATAATAAATTATCTTTTTAAGGTTTGTTGCTGAGATTTAATATGAGTACCAACCTTACCACTAATAATATCTTCGCCATTAGCAAAATGCGAGTTTATGATTGTTTCTATTAAATAAGTTTTCCCTTTAACAAAGGGAAAAGCAGGAGTAAACACAAGCTCATTTCCTTCAATATTTAATTTTCCTTTCCATTCTATTTCCATACTCGTAGAGTCATCATCTTGCGGAGTTTGCAATACAGTAACTAATTGTTGATAGCTACTATCTGCATTAATATTACTTTTAAGCCGATACAGTCCTGCTTCATCAATATCTTTAATTATAATTTTTGAACTATCTGAAGAGAACGCGATTAATAATGGCTTACTCTTTGTTTGATTACAAGAAAAGAAAAGACAAAAAGAAATACCGAATAAAAGAAACTTCTTATATTTAAACATTAAACTAAATTAGCACAATGAAACTAATAATCGAAATTTTATTGATGGGGCTTGCCATGATGATTGGCGCCTATATTATACCTGGCGTGAGTGTGGATGGCTACTTAAGCGCAATTATCGCAGCACTTTTAATTGCCATTGCAAATGCAACGATTGGATTAATTTTAAGAATTTTTACATTTCCATTGAACATTTTAACCCTTGGCTTAATCTCATTTATCATTACAGTATTAATGATATTGCTGGTTGACCATTTAATGACGGGATTTAATACTACAGGCTTTTTAGCCGCAGCAATTTTAGCTATTGTGGTTTCTGTGATAAAAATGATATTAGATTCTATTTTTGGAATTGAGAAGAAATAGGTAATAAATTAAAAATCCACAAAGAATTATTTCTTTATGGATTTTTATATTCCGCTTTATACTTCGGTGTTTATTCTTTGTCTTTACTTACTTAAAATACTTCTACTAATTACCATTTTTTGTATTTCGGATGTACCTTCATAAATCTGGGTAATTTTTGCATCTCTCATTAATCTTTCTACATGGTATTCTTTAACAAAGCCATAACCGCCATGTATTTGAACTGCTTCTACGGTAACGTCCATTGCAACTTTACTTGCAAATAATTTAGCCATAGATCCTGCCAAAGTATAATTTTGACCTTGATCTTTTAACCACGCTGCTTTGTAAACTAACAAGCGAGCTGCCTCAATCTGCGTAGCCATATCTGCCAATTTAAATGCAATAGCTTGATGTTCTGAAATTGCCTTTCCAAAAGATTTGCGTTGTTTTGAATACGCTAAAGCCAATTCGTAAGCGCCAGCAGCAATGCCTAATGCTTGAGCAGCAATGCCAATTCTACCGCCTTCTAATGTCTTCATTGCAAATTTAAAACCAAAACCGTCTTCACCAATTCTATTCTCTTTAGGTATTTTTACATCATTAAACATTAGTGAATGTGTATCAGACCCTCTTATTCCCAATTTGTTTTCTTTAGGTCCAACTGTAAAACCTGGCATACCAGCTTCTACTATAAATGCGTTGATCCCTTTATGTCTTAATTCTTTATGCGTTTGTGCAATTACCAAATAAGTACTTGCTGTACTACCATTTGTAATCCAGTTTTTAGTTCCATTAAGTAAGTAATAATCGCCCATATCTTCTGCGGTAGTTTGCTGAGATGTAGCATCAGAGCCTGCTTCTGGTTCCGATAAACAAAAGGCTCCAATTTTTTCGCCAGACGCTAAAGGTTTTAAATACTTTTCTTTTTGAGTTTCATTTGCGTACGTTTCTAATCCATAGCAAACTAATGAGTTATTTACAGAAACCACTACAGAAGCAGATGCGTCTACTTTAGAAAGTTCTTCCATTACTAAAACATAAGAAACAGCATCCATGCCACTTCCATTGTATTTTGGGTTAACCATCATTCCTAAAAATCCAAGTTCACCGAGTTTTTTTACTTGTTCTTTTGGAAATTTCTGATGTTCGTCTCTTTCTATTACTCCAGGCTTTAATTCTGTTTGGGCAAAATCTCTAGCAGCCTGTTGTATCATCAATTGTTCTTCACTTAATTCAAACAGCATAATTATGATTTATAAAAATATAGATTTGCCAAATTTAGTATTTCTTTGTTAAATTACTATGCAACCATAGTAATTTTTTGTGCTTATTAAAAGAAAATGAAATGATAAACGATAATTTATAATGAAGTTAAGCTAGTATTGTTATTTTTGTTAAATGAACTTAGGTCAACAAATTTTGTTTTTCTTTAGTGCCTTAGGTATATTTAATGGGCTTATCATTAGCATTTACTTGCTTATCTTTAAAAAATCAAAGTCGCCAGCTTCTATTTTTTTAGGCTTACTATTATTAATGCTAAGCATTAGGATTGGCAAATCGATTTTTTTATTTTTTTATCCAGATTTACCGCGAATTTACCTTCAGATCGGTTTGAGTTGTTGTCTTTTAATCGGACCATCTTTATATTACTTCATTAAATCAGCATTAAACCAAGTTCAAAAAACACCAGTTATTTGGAAGTCAACTTACTGCTTTTGGATTTTCGCCATTATAATTTTGGGAATTATTTTACCGTATGCAAGTCATCCTTATGCTTGGAATCATTATATAGTTAAAGTAATTTATATCCAATGGATAATTTATGTCTTGTTATCTGGTTGGCAAATCAGAAAATTAGTAGCTAATCTTTTTTCTACTTCCGAAAAAACATCGCAAACAGACAAAACTATCATATTCATATACTTAGGTAATTTGGTCATTAATACCGCTTTTGTAGTTGTTTTTATAGGGTTTTACAAAAATATTTATATCACCGGCTCACTCTTTTTCTCGGTACTTTTATATCTCAATATCCCATTATTTATGAGCAGAAGAAAAACAAATACAATTTTTTCTGTAAGCGAGGAGTTGGAACGTTATGCGAATAAAAAAATACCTGATAACCAAGCCATCAGCCTAACTGATAAACTTAATACAATTATTATTGAGCAAAGTCTTTATAAAAACCCTGATCTAAAACTACATGACCTCGCAAAAACGATTAACACCTCAAGCCATCAACTTTCGCAATTGTTGAATGATAATTTAGGTAAAAGTTTTGCTGTTTATATTAATGAATACCGAATAAATGAGGCTTGCCTATTAATTGTAAAAGACGGAGGAATTAAGCTAGAAGCTATTGGTTATGAGGTTGGCTTTAATTCTAAATCTACTTTTTACGCTGCCTTTAAAAAGCACAAACATATGACACCTATGCTTTATAAAGAGCAATTATTGGCTACTTAATTAGCTTAACCCTAGTTGGAAATTATAATTCCGAACTCCTAAATCTTAAAATCAGCACCTGTTTAATTTTTTTCACATCTAGTTTTGGATCATGACACAAAATCCAATCAAACAGATGAAATTAATATTACTATGTTTCGCCTTATTTACAAGCGTACATTTAAATGCCCAGACTATTACAGGAAAAATGGTTGATAGCAAAACTAACCAAGCTATATTTTTTGTTAATTTAGCATTAGCAGAAAAAGATAATCCAACAATATTAAAATATACCAGCAGCGATAGCTTGGGCAACTTTGAATTTAAGGGCTTATCAACCGTTACATACATGTTAACAGGTACATTTGTTGGTTACCAAAAACTACAAAAAGAATTTTCTATTAGTAAAAAAAGCTTCGAGATATTAAACCTAGGCCATATTTTAATGTTAGAAGACGCCAATACACTCCAAGAAATAACGGTAACCAGCGGACCTCCAAATTTTAGCACTCAGAATGGTCAGATGACAGTTAGGGTTGCCAATAATGCCTTTTTCAAATCTTCTGCTAATCTGCTCGATGTATTTAGAAAACTGCCTGGGCTACAAATTAATCAAGATGGAACGATGTTAATAGCAGGCAGGGCTGCACCAACACTATTTGTTGATGGCAAACCCGTAAATATGAGTAATGATGAAATTCAAATCTATTTAAGCTCTTTGTCTCCAGACATGGTCGAGTCAATCGAGTTAATTACTCAACCTGCCTCAAAATACGATGGCGAATATCAAGCGATTATAGATGTGAAGTTAAAAAGAAACCAATCCTTAGGTCTAAGAGGGACTTATAATGCAAGGTTTCAACGAAATAATTATAGCCTATTAGACAATAATTTGTCGCTTACCTACAAAACAAATCGGTTAATTTACGACTTAAAACTTGGGCATACTACTGGAAGCACCTTTTACAAATACTATGCTTTACAATATTTGCCCAATACCAATCCCTTAACTACTGATACACGAACTGTTACCTCTAATCAGAACTTTAATGTACAACTTAGGGCAGCCTACGAACTGCAAAAGGGACAAAGTTTAGAAGCCTTTGTCCGCACCTTTCAAGTAAGGCGAGATGCAGCCACAAGCAATCTTTTACTTACACAAAGTAACAATTTAGCGCAAACTGTTGCACAGATAAATGGCAGTAATAATGCCCTTCCAAAACAATATAATTATGCAGGCGGACTTAATTACGATGCTCTATTTAAAAAAAGTGAGCTACATATGATTGCTTCTTTAGCAAAAATTGACAATAGGCAAAACGAAGACATTGATAATTGGAATACACTTAGTAATGAAAGGTTAAATTATTGGAAAACCATTTCTAGAAACAACATTTTGATTCATACTGCGCAAGTAGATTATAGCCAAAACCTAGGTGTTGGCAAATTGGAACTGGGCAGTAAATTTGCCTATACCACAACAGAAAATAAACTGCGCTATGATACTTTGGCCAACAATATATTTAGCTTAGACCCTAACCGCAGTAACCAATTTAGCTATCGTGAGTATATAAATGCAGGATATTTATCTTATGGTGCCAAATGGAATAAAATTAATTACAATTTAAGTTTAAGAGCAGAACATACACGCACAATAGCCAATTCGATAACTACTAACATCGTTACAGAAAGAAACTTTTTGAAGTGGTTACCTAGCCTCAAAATTACTTATAGCATTAGCAATACTGAACAACTTAGCTTTAGTTATAGCAAGCGCTTAACAAGACCAACTTTTGTGGCATTAAATCCTTTCCGTTTTTATTATAGTGCTCGCCATTATTGGATAGGAAATCCATATTTACAGCCTTCTTCAACCAACCTTTTCGCTTTAGCTTATAGCAAAAAAGCCCTTAACATTTCATTAAATGCCGGAAGAGAAACCGATGTGATTACACGTTACCCCGAATACAATCCAGCAACTAATGAGCTGATCTTCTTAGGGAGAAATATTCCTTACAGAGATTTTGCAAATTTGCAGTTAAGCTTGCCATTAACCATTAATAAATGGTGGCGAATGAACCATAATTTATCATTTAATTACAATAAAGAATTAACACCTTACTATAATCAAATGTATCGTATTGGCGTATATAGTTATACTATTAATGGCAGTCAGGTTTTTAGTTTAAAGGATTGGCTTTTGGATGTTAGCTATAGCTACGAATCTAAAAGTGGGAATGGCTTATATATTTTTAAACCTGTTTACGGAATTGATTTTGGATTGCAAAAAGCTTGGTACAAAAACAAACTTAACACTAAACTTACACTTTACGACGCTTTTGACAACATTAAAAGAAGGCTAATTTTTAGAGAAAAAAGCATTATCAATAATGATATGTATCACTATAATGCAGCACAACGTTTTGTTTTTAGCTTAACCTATAACTTTGGCACCTCTACCTATAAAATAAAAGAGAACAAAAAAAGCGATGAAGA
Organism: Sphingobacteriales bacterium; assembly: GCA_038243335.1. GTDB lineage: Bacteria > Bacteroidota > Bacteroidia > Sphingobacteriales > Sphingobacteriaceae > Pedobacter. Next base: position 14,928 of record JBBSRF010000001.1, on the reverse strand, counting down.
GAACAGAGCTAATTAGTCTTTATTTCAGCAGTTTGTTGTTCTCATCAGGAAAAACAAGAATAGGCTGATATTTCTTAGCTTCTTCTATAGGCAAAGAGCCATATGATACAATAATTACAATATCGCCAATTTGAGCCAAACGAGCACATGAGCCATTTAAACAGATCGTTCCTGTGCCACGCTCTCCTTTAATAACGTAAGTTTCAAAACGAGCGCCATTATTATTATTCACTACTTGAACTTTCTCATTTGCAATGAGGTGAGCTGCATCCATTAAATCCTCATCTATGGTAATGCTACCAACATAGTTTAACTCGGACTCTGTTACCTTAACACGGTGTAACTTCGATTTTAGGATCTCAATAATCATAAAGCAAAGTTAATAATTAAGTTTTACAGTTTGTTATAGGGGGGTATCAGTTAGGCGTAAAAACTAAATGAGCATATTGTCAATTAATCTGGTTTCGCCAACTTTGGCCGCAACTAGCACAACAGGATTTTTTACTTGTTTATTTTGTATAGGCAATAAGGTTTCTGCATCAGCAATAGTGAAATAATCTAGATTAACCCCAGATGTTTCAGTTATTAACTTTTTTGCATTTTTAAGCAATTCGACTAACTCCAATTTGCTATAATTGGTATTTACATAAGCTAATGCATTATTTAAAACTAGAGCATTTTTTTTGTCAATTGCAGATAAGTGTATATTCCTAGAACTCATTGCCAATCCATCAACTTCTCTAATAATAGGGCAAGAAACAATTTCCAATGGCAGGTTAAAATATTTAACCATTTGTTTAATCATCAGCACCTGCTGAAAATCTTTCTGACCAAAAAATGCAATATCTGGATTTACTGCATCGAAAAGTTTTTTTACAATTTGTGTTACGCCTTGATAGTGTCCTCTTCTAAATTCGCCTTCTAACAAAAATTCTGCAGGTCCTAAATCTATATCCCAATCTTCAGCTATTGGAAATGTTGGGTACATTTCTTTAACGGTTGGCATAAATACGTAATCGCAACCAGCATCAGTTAGCATTTTTATATCATGTGCTAAAGGCCTTGGATACTTCTCTAAATCTTTAGGATCTGTAAACTGAGTTGGATTTACAAAAATGCTACAAACCACAATATCGGCATGTTGTTGTGCAACCTCAATTAAAGACAAATGTCCTTTGTGTAATGCGCCCATTGTGGGCACGAGTGCAACTTTAACTTTTGCGTTTTGTAAAGGAATTAGCAACATTTTTAATGCTGAGATAGTGTGTATGATTTCCAAATTAACGGTTGGTTTTTAAAAGCACAAAGTTGAACAATTATCCAAAACTTACAAAGCCTATTGCATAAGTTGTTGATAAATGTTAATATTATTTGTACCTTTGCCCCTTGATAATCTTTAAATTAACATAATTTAATATATAATATGGAGATGGCAAAAACGAAGCTACTGATTGTTACACACGAGATGTCGCCTTTCCTCGAACTTACCAAAATTTCAGAAATTACACGTCAATTACCTCAGGCAATGCAAGAAAAAGGATTTGAAATCCGCATCTTAATGCCAAAATTTGGTAATATAAACGAAAGAAGAAATAGACTACACGAAGTTATTCGTTTGTCTGGAATGAACATCATTATAGACGACAACGATAATCCTTTAATTATCAAAGTTGCCTCTATTCCTTCGGCACGTATGCAAGTATATTTCTTGGATAATGAAGACTATTTTCATCGTAAATACGTTTTTAGAGACAAAGAAAATAAATTTTATGCCGATAATGACGAGCGTACAATTTTCTTCTGCAAAGGCGCTTTAGAAACTGTAAAGAAATTAGGCTGGGCACCAGATATTGTTCATTGCCATGGTTGGATGACTTCACTAGTTCCTGCATACATTAAAACTACTTATAAAAACGACCCAACATTTAAAAACTCTAAAGTGGTTTACTCTGTTTATGAGAACTGTTTTACAGAAACTTTAAATGCTGATTTGCATAAGAAAGCAGTGATGCAAAACATGACTGAAGAAGATACAAAATCGTTTGTAAAGGCAGACAACACTAGTTTACACATTGGCGCTATTGCACATTCAGATGCAGTAGTATTTGCTGATGAAAACATAGATAGTGATGTGTTAAAATTTGTTAAAGATTCTAATAAGCCAACTTTAGCCTTTAATTTAACCGAAAATTACGAGAACTTCTTTACTTTTTATGAAGAAATCTCTGATGAAGAATTGGTTTCAGTAGCTTAAAAAAGCATTATTTAATAACATATATGAAATTTATAAAACTAGACTTATTAACCTTGTTGATAAGTCTTTTTATTTTCTCGTCTTGCGAGAAATCCTCTACAATTGGGTTAGAAATAGACCCTTCAAGTGCTGTTCAAGGTGCCTTAGTAGATACTGTTACAATTGTTTCTAGAACAGAATTGGATAACAATACATCTACTTATTTATTAACTAGGCATCCTCTTGGTTATTTAAATGATCCAATTTTTGGCATAACAGAATCTAATCTTGCAATGTCTGTTAATCTCCCTTCTGATGCTTATAGTTTTGGCACAAATCCAGTTTTAGATTCTGCTATTTTAGTTTTAAACTATGGTGGTGAATTTTATGGAGATAGTACTTTAAACTATAGTATAGATGTTCATCAACTAAGTTCCAACTTAAAAAATGAGACATCATTATTAAATAATAGAGATTATGCATATAATAGTACTGTAATAGGCAATAGGAGCGGGAAGTTATTCCCGACAACACCTTTTAAGATATTAGATATTGTAGACGCAAAACCAGATACCTTAAAAAAAGTTACACCACAAGTTAGAATAAAATTGAGTAATGCTTTTATTCAGAACAATATTTTAAATCTTACCACTGCAAACTTAAAAACAGATGAGGAGTTTGCTACTGCTTTTAAAGGTTTATATGTACAAATTAACAAAAGTGGGCTCTCTGGAAATGGTGCATTGATGTTTTTTGATTTTGCTGCTTTAAATACTAATTTAACCCTGTATTATAAGAAACAAAATGGCACAACCACTACAGCAATTGACACTGTTTCTGTTAACTTCCCTATATCTACTACTCTTGGCCCTATAGCTGCAAGTATAAAGCATGACTATGCTGGCACAGCAATTGCCACTCAGTTAAGTAATCCAAATCAGCAATATAATGTTACTTATTTACAGCCTTTAGTGGGTCTAAAAAATAAAATTTCGTTTCCATATTTAAATAAATTTGCTTCTGAGGCAGGGAAAATTGTAATTAATAAAGCCGAACTTGTTATCGATTTAAGTTCTGGCACAGATATTAAACCGTTTACACCCTCACCGCGTTTAGTCTTATATAAATACGATATTGCCGAAAAGAGACAAAACCTTGATGACAACAGCCCAGCAACTAGTAACATGGGGTTGGATCCAACAGTTTTTGGAGGATATTATAATTCAATTAAAAAACAATATGTATTTGTTATTACCAGCCATATACAAGGTTTACTTACTGGTAAAACTAAAGATTACGGCACCTTTTTAGCACCAACTTCATTGAATGAGTTTCAATACCTAACTCCTTCTTTAACAACTGGCGGAAGAGCGGTAATTGGTAGTTTTAAAAAGAACCCAGCTATTGGAGACAATACAATGAAATTAAATATTTATTATACTAAAGTAAACTAAATATAATTTTTAATAATCCCCCGAGAATTAAGTATTTTCGGGGGATTTCTTATTTTAAAATAAAATTTATGTGTGGTATAGTAGGTTATATTGGTTATAGAGAAGCATGGCCAATTATAATTAAAGGTCTCAAAAGATTAGAGTATCGTGGTTATGATAGTGCGGGTATCGCATTAATTAATAATGGTGAGCTAAACATCTATAAAAAAGCTGGTAAAGTTCAAGAGCTAGAAAATTTTGCAAAAGGGAAAGAGCTTTCTGGTACGATAGGTATGGGACATACGCGTTGGGCAACCCATGGGGCTCCATCTGATAGAAACTCACACCCACATACATCAAATAATGGAAAGTTAAGTATTATACATAATGGTATAATTGAAAATTACGCTACAATAAAAGCTGAGCTTGAAAATAGAGGCCATACATTTAATAGTGATACAGATACTGAGGTTCTCATACACCTGATAGAAGAAATATATAAAAATGAAAATACAGATTTACTAGAAGCTGTTCGTTTAGCATTAAGAGAAGTTAACGGAGCATATGCAATTGTAATTATGGATAAAGACAATCCAAATGAGCTTATTGCAGCTAGAAAAGGTAGTCCAATGGTAATTGGAGTTGGTAAAGGAGAATACTTTATTGCTTCTGACGCAACACCAATTGTTGAATATACCAAGAATGTTATTTACTTGAATGATAATGAAATTGCCCATATTAAACGTGATGAACTTTTAATTAAACGTTTAGATAATGTAGTACAAACTCCTTACGTTCAAGAATTAGAATTAAAATTAGAAACGCTAGAAAAGGGCGGTTACGAGCATTTTATGCTCAAGGAAATCTATGAGCAACCTAGATCAATTAGAGACTGCATGAGGGGGCGTATCTACCCAGACGAAGGGAATGTTCAGCTAGGCGGCATAAAAGAGTTTGCAGAGAAGCTAAAGAATGTAGATCGAATTATAATCGTGGCATGTGGTACATCCTGGCATGCAGGTTTAGTTGGGGAGTATTTAATTGAAGAATATGCACGTATCCCCGTTGAAGTTGAATATGCATCAGAATTTAGATATAGAAATCCAATTATAACTGAAAAAGATGTAGTTATTGCCATTTCTCAATCTGGAGAAACTGCCGATACAATGGCTGCCATAGAACTAGCAAAGGAGAAAGGAGCAACAATATTTGGAGTGTGCAATGTTGTTGGGGCATCAATCCCTAGGTTAACTCATGCTGGTGTATATACTCACGCAGGGCCAGAGATTGGAGTCGCCTCTACTAAAGCATTTACAGCGCAAGTAACTGTGCTTACCTTAATGGCATTTTACATGGCTCAACAAAAAGGAACTATTACTAAATCTAAATTAATTGAGCTTTTAACAGAGTTAGATTGCATACCAGATAAAATTCAAATCGCTTTAAAATCAAATGAATTAATTAAAGAAATTTCAAAGAAATTTAAAGATTCTAGAAATTGTTTATTTTTAGGGAGAGGATTTGGTTTTCCTGTTGCATTAGAAGGCGCTTTAAAATTGAAAGAAATATCCTATATTCATGCAGAAGGTTACCCTGCAGCAGAGATGAAACATGGCCCAATTGCGTTAATTGACGAAGAAATGCCTGTAATTGTTATCGCTACTAAAAATTCATCGTATGAAAAAGTTATAAGCAATATACAAGAAGTGAAAGCCAGAAAAGGTATTGTGCTGGCAATTGTAACCGAAGGAGATACTGAAGTTAAAAAAATGGCTGATTATTGCATTGAAATCCCTGATGCGAGTGAAGCTTTTCTACCATTATTGGCAACAATACCACTGCAATTACTGTCTTACCATATCGCAGTACTAAGAGGATGTAATGTGGATCAGCCTAGAAATTTAGCTAAATCTGTAACAGTTGAATAAAACTAAAAACGGCTTAATATGATCAAGCCGTTTTTAATATAAATGACTTAATTTTAAAAAGGAAGATCTCCTGTCTCAGCAACAGAATCATTAGTAGGAGTAATGTAATCATCCTCACTTTTAGGCGATCCTGAACTTAAGGGAGTGTTTTCAAAATCACTTTTTCTCCCAAGCATTGTAAAATTTTCAGCAACAACTTCAGTTACATACTTCTTTACTTTTTCTTTATCTTCAAAAGAACGAGTTCTTAATTTGCCCTCAATGTAAACCAATTTACCCTTCTGTAAATATTTAGATGCTACTTCTGCTAAACCTCTCCAAAGCACAATATTATGCCATTCAGTTTGTTCTACGCGTTTTCCATCCTTGTTATAAGTTTCTGAAGTAGCTAAAGGAAAGCTAGCAACAGTTACCCCTCCTTCTAAATGTCGAACTTCTGGATCTTTACCCAAGTGCCCCACTAAAATAACTTTATTAATACCAGACATATATATTAGATTTTTAAGTAAAAATTTAGAAAATCACTGATTACCTTTGGATGTGGTAACTCTTCAAAATCTTCTAGTAAAATAGATTTAATCTTTGTATGTATATTAAAGTTAATCATATAATTTTCTAAAGCAAAAAATTGTACATATATAATTTGGTGTGTTAATAAATGTTTTTTCTCGATTATTTTAGAGATTTTAACATCTCCCCCGAAATCAAATTTAACGCTTTCCATAAAATCTAAATCTTTAACTTCTGCTTTTGAGAAAGTTTCTATCAACGGAAAATCAAACATTTGTTGCCAAATATCTCCAGCCTCACGCTGATTTGTTAAAATTCGCCCATCTTTAATACCAACAAAATAATTGAACCACCTTTCTTTTACTTTAACTTTTTTTAATTTAATCGGCAACAAATTGACCTTGTTATTTTTTAATGCATAACAATCTAATTGCAAAGGACAAATACTACATAATGGCAATTTAGGCTTGCATTGTAATGCTCCAAACTCCATTATGGCTTGGTTATATAAGGAAGGCTTTTGTTCTACAATCAAACTCTGTGCAATTTGCGTAAATATTTTTTTACCAATAGTAGAATTAATTGGTTCGTTTATGCCAAAATATCTTGATAATACTCTAAAAACATTTCCGTCTAGTACGGCTTTAGATTCATTATTTGAAAATGATGAAATTGCTGCTGCAGTATATTCCCCAATACCTTTTAATTTTATCAATTCATCATAGTGAATAGGAAATATGCCTTGATGTATATCAATAACCTGTTTGGCTGTATAAAGCATATTTCTACCACGAGAATAATAACCCAAACCTTGCCATAATTTTAAAACTTGGATTTCTGAAGCTGCGGCAAAATCTTGTACTGTTGGGAAAACTTCCAAAAATTTATTGAAATAAGGTAGGCCTTGTTCAACCCTAGTTTGTTGTAAGATAATTTCTGACAACCAAATTGTATAGGCATTAGTAGTTTTTCGCCAAGGGAGGTCTCTTTTATTGCGTTTATACCATTTAATAATTTCATTTTGAAAGTTCATTGATCCAAAAATACAATCAAATTATAACTTTTTACCAAAAGTTGCATTGTAGTGATAACTTTCAATGTAAATAAATCATCTTTTATTTTCCTATCTCATTAAAAAGCAATACTTTTGCAACCCCAAAACAGTTATAATATATAACAACAATAACTTAATAAATAGAAAATATGACTAAGGCAGATATTATTTCAGAAATATCAACAAAAACAGGAATTGAAAAAGTAGACGTTCAGGAGACGGTAGAAGCATTTTTCAAAGTGATCAAGAACAGTATGATTGGTGGAGAAAATGTGTACGTAAGAGGCTTTGGTAGTTTCGTAGTTAAAAAAAGAGCGCAAAAGACAGCTAGAAATATTTCTAAAAACACTGCAATTATTATTCCAGAGCATTTTGTTCCAAGTTTTAAACCAGCAAAAGTATTTGTTGATAAAGTGAAAAATAATACCAAAATTTTAAAAGCAGAGGCTTAATTATTATGTTAAACAACATCCGTTCTAAACAAGTTATTATAATTGTAGCAATGCTAGTGCTTGTAGGGTTTTTGTTTACACGAGAAATTAAGGGCTTAGTAAAGCCAAAAGAAGAAACCAAACAAATGCCGGCTGTAGAAGAAAATAATACTGCGGTTGAGTTAAACATGACTGAGGTTTCAAATACAGCAAAAAACTTAATCAGCACAGCTTCAACTAAAGAAATTTCAATTATAGAATCTGCTTATCTTAGCGCTTCTGGATCTGAAAAAAATGTAAAGGCTAATCTTTTAGCTCAAAAATGGAATGATTTAGAACAAGCTACGCCAAGTGCGATGTACTTGGAAGCAATTGCAAAAAGCGAACCTTCATCAAAAAATTGGTTAGCAGCTGGTGATCGTTATTTGAAAGCATTTGAAAATACCCCAGAAGACAATGACATTAGAACTACGTTACTTCAAAGAGCTAACGTATCTTTTAAAAATTCATTAAACTTAGATTCATCCTTAACTGACGCTAAAACAGGCTTAGGTATAACTATAGTTAACGGTGCAGGAGCTCCTATGGAAGGGATTGCATTGTTAATGGGAGTGGTTAAAAAAGAACCAAAAAACCTTAAAGCAAATATGAATTTAGGGTTATTTGCAATTAAATCTGGGCAGTTTGATAAAGCTATCACTCGCTTTAATGATGTGATAAATAATATTGGACCTTCACCAGAAGCCTACTTTTATCTAGCTACGGCTTATGAAAGTTTAAACAAAAAGAATGAAGCAATAGACGCTTATTTAAATAGCAGAAAATTAACAGCTAATCCATCTTTCTTGAAATTTCTTGATGGTAAGATTGCTGAGTTAAAAAAATAAACGTTAATTAACAGATTAATAAAAACATTTAAAATTTAAAATTATGCCAAGCGGTAAAAAAAGAAAAAGACATAAAATGGCTACTCACAAACGTAAAAAACGTTTAAGAAAAAACAGACATAAGAAAAAATAGTATTTTTCTATTAGTGTATTGGACAAAAATAAACACTCGAATAGTCAAGTGTTTATTTTTGGATTCAATTGTTTTTTGTCCATGTGTAATAAGGCATTAATTTGCCTTAAAATCTGTAGCTTTTGGTAAAGGAATTAATAATCGATTCAACTCCTACTGGAGTAACCATAGCTTTAATTGAAGATAAGTATCTTGTAGAACTTCATAAAGAACACATCAACAACAATTATGCTGTTGGCGATATTTATTTAGGCCGTATTAAAAAAATAATGCCTGGTTTAAATGCTGCATTTGTTGATGTTGGTTATGAGAAAGATGCATTTTTGCACTATTTCGACTTAGGTCCACAAGTACAATCTTTAATAAAGCTTACAAAAATTAAGCGTAACGGTACAGTTAATGGAAATTTATTAGATAACTTTAAGTTAGAGGCTGATATCAACAAAGCGGGTAAAATATCCGAAATTGTTAGTAAAAATTTGATCTTACCTGTTCAAATTGCCAAAGAACCTATATCTACTAAGGGACCTAGATTAAGCTCTGATCTTTCTATTGCAGGAAGGTATATAGTTTTAGTGCCTTTTTCTAACGTAATATCGATCTCTAAAAAGATTAAAAGCAATACCGAACGTAATCGACTTAAAAAGATTATTGAAAGTATTAAACCCAAAAATTTTGGAGTAATCATTAGAACGGTATCAGAAGGTAAAGGTGTTGCCGAATTACAAAAAGACTTATTAGATTCTGTATCTAAATGGGAAAGCTTTACTAAAAAGCTACCCGATGCAGAACCTTCTAAAAGGGTTTGGGGGGAGATGGATCGTACTTCTACCCTTATCCGTGATATTTTAAGTGCCGATTTTACAAACGTTTATGTAAACGATGCAAATCTGTTTGAAGATATTCGTTCTTATGTACACGAAATTTCTCCAGAAATGGAAAAAATTGTGAAACATTACAAACATAAAGAACCAATATTTGAACATTTCGGTATAGAAAAACAAATAAAAAATGGTTTCGGTAAAACAGTTAATCTTGCTGGCGGAGCTTATTTAGTAGTAGAACATACCGAGGCTTTACACGTAATTGATGTAAACAGCGGTAATAGAACAGCTAGTAAAGAAAATCAAGAAGAAAATGCGCTTCAAGTAAATAAAGAAGCGGCTAAGGAAATTGCTCGTCAATTGAGATTAAGAGATATGGGTGGCATTGTAGTAATCGATTTTATCGATTTACATAAACCTGCTAACCGTAAAATGCTTTTCGATTATTTACGAGAACTGATGTTGCTAGACCGTGCTAAACATACCATTTTACCACCAAGTAAATTTGGTTTAGTACAAATTACGCGTCAGCGTGTAAGACCAGAAATGAATATTGTAACAGTAGAGAAATGCCCTACTTGCGATGGTTCTGGAGAGATTAAAGCCAGTATTGTACTAATGGACGATATTGAGAGCAATTTGACTTACATTTTACAAGAGCAAAATGAAAAAAATGTAACGCTTTGTGTACATCCATATATTGCAGCATTTATTGAAAAAGGATTAATCTCATTACAATGGAAGTGGTTCTTTAAATTTGGACAGCGTATAAAAGTGAAATCAGTTTCTTCATATAATCTTACAGAGTTTCATTTCTTATCATCAAAAGACGAAGAGATTAAACTTTAATTCTGAAAAAGATCAAAAATATGAGCCACGATTTTATCGTGGCTTTTTTGTTTAAAAATAACTTGTATTTTAAATCGAATAAAATCTAAATTCGTACAACTTAAATTTATACTTAAATTGGCTAAAACTAAATCTGCATATTTCTGTCAAAGCTGTGGTTTTGAAACCGCAAAGTGGCTAGGTAAATGTCCTTCATGTAGCCAATGGAATACTTTTGTTGAAGAGATTATTGACAAAGGAGCCATGAATATTCCTACATGGAAATCGCCTTCTGGCACACAACGTTTAAGTAAGCCAAGCAAAGTAGAGGAAATTTTAAGTGCAACTGAAGAAAGAGTAAGTACTGGAGATTTAGAATTAGATAGGGTTTTAGGCGGTGGATTAATTGCTGGTTCTGTAATCTTAATTGGCGGAGAACCCGGCATTGGTAAATCTACTTTAATGCTACAATTGGCTTTAAATATTGCTGGCAAAAAAGTATTGTATGTTTCAGGTGAGGAAAGCGAACAACAGATCAAAATGCGAGCAGAAAGGATTACTACAAATCCAAAGGCAGATTGTTATATCTTAACAGAGACTTCAACTCAAAATATATTTAAACAGATAGAGCAATTAGAACCAGATGTGGTTATCGTAGACTCCATTCAGACATTACATTCATCGCATATTGAATCCACACCAGGAAGTGTGTCTCAAGTTAGAGAATGTACCGCCGAATTATTAAGGTTCGCAAAAGAAACAAATACACCAGTATTTTTAATTGGACACATTACTAAAGACGGCGCAATTGCAGGTCCGAAGATTTTAGAGCACATGGTGGATACTGTTTTACAATTTGAAGGAGATAGACATCATATTTATAGAATTCTAAGATCAATTAAAAATCGATTTGGAGCTGCAGCAGAGCTTGGTATTTATGCGATGCAGAGCAGTGGTTTAAGAGAAGTATCTAATCCTTCAGAAATATTATTGTCGCAGAGAGATGAAGAGCTAAGTGGAATTACAATCGGCGCCACCTTAGAGGGCGCTAGGCCGATGTTAATAGAAAGCCAGGCATTGGTTAGCGTCTCTGCTTATGGAACTCCTCAACGCTCGGCAACTGGCTTTGATACTAAAAGAATGAATATGTTGTTGGCTGTGCTTGAAAAACGTTGCGGATTTAGATTAAGCGCAAAAGATGTTTTCTTAAATATAGCAGGTGGAATTAAAGTAGAAGATCCAGCAATTGATTTAGCAATTATGGCTGCTATTATTTCTTCTCACGAGGATATTTTTATTTCTTCTAAAATATGTTTCGCAGCCGAAGTTGGTTTATCTGGAGAAATCAGAGCTGTAAATAGAATTGAACAGCGCATTTCGGAAGCAGAAAAGCTAGGTTTCGAAAAAATATTTATCTCAAATTATAATTTAAAAGGTTTACTTAAAGATAAGTTTAAAATACAGATTATAACTGTAAGTAAAATTGAAGAAGTATTCACTTTACTTTTTGGATAAGCTCAAAATTAGCGTATAATTTTACCCGAAAATTTAGTTTTTATGTATTTATTTCTACACCTTGTTTCTTGAAGCAATTTGCTTAAAAATTAAAAATTTTCGTAAAGCACTCAACAATAGGTTATTAATTTCAAATTAATCTTAATTAAAAGCTTGGAATATTTATTGCGTTGTAAATGTTGTGATTTTCCTTAATAGGATGAGAACATAACAATAGGGATGATTGACCTCACTACTGAAAAGTTGTGAGGTTTTTTTGTAATTATAATTAAGAGATATTTAATTACCAATTCCTTATTTAGAAAGATTTTAAATACTTTTGTGTTAAATAAGATTAAATTTATAATAAATTAATAAAATTACAATGAAAAAAATTATTTTAAGTTTGGCTTTTTGCTTGTTAGCTACGTTTACTTTTGCACAAGATGCATCTTCTTATGATGGAATTTCTTTTGGAGATGGCGTTAAAAAAGGTAAGGTTATTAAAACTGCAGAAGTTAACGCTATATTAGGCGATAGCATTAAAAAAGAAATGAAAATTACTGGTATTGTAACTTTAGTTTGTCAGAAAAAAGGATGCTTTATGAACCTCGAAATGCCAAATGGCGAAACAATGTTTGTAAACTTTAAAGATTATGCATTTTTTATGCCTAAAGATATTGCAGGTAAAACAGTAGTACTAGATGGTTTTGCGAAAAGAAAAGAAACTTCAGTTAAAGATTTAAAGCATTTTGCAGAAGATGCTAAAAAATCTGAAGAAGAAATTGCAAAAATTACAAAGCCTAAAAAAGAGATTGTATTTGAAGCAAAAGGCGTAGTAATTTTAAAAGACTAAAATAAACTGCCGTAAATGACAGAATAATCCCCGCTCAAAAAAGCAGGGATTTTTTTTTAAAAAAACTTTTTGTTACAGCAACTACAGTAAAACATCTTATTATTAATTTTTATATATTTATAACAGAATTAAACCAAACCAACATGATTATAATATCCGTTATCGTTATTGCTCTTCTAATTATTGGCATTGGAATGTATAATTCCTTAATTGGCAAAAAAAATCAAGTAACTAATGCTTTTTCTGCTATAGATGTAATGCTTAAAAAACGCTTCGACCTTATCCCCAATTTAGTAGAAGTAGTTAAACAGTACACCCAATATGAGGGTGATACCTTAACTAAAATTACAGAACTAAGAGGCAAAGCAATGGGAGCAACTCTAAGCGAAGCTGATAGATTAGCACTAGACCAACAAATGGGTGCGGCAGTTAAAGGTTTAATGGTAAGTGTAGAGAACTATCCAGACCTTAAAGCAAATACTAACTTCTTAAATCTACAAAGCACTTGGACAGAAAGTGAAGAACAAATTGCAGCAGCAAGAAGAAACTATAATGCCACAGTAACAACTTATAATAATGCAGTTATGATGTTCCCAGGTAGTATTTTCGCAAGTATGTTAGGCTATCAAACTATGGTAGTTTTAGAATCTACTGCAGAGGAGCGTAAAAATGTAAATGCAAAAGAACTTTTCAATAGTTAATGCCAACTAATTTTAAAATTAATGCAACTGTTGAGGCTACATTAAATGAATTAGAGCTTCAACGAAAACACATATCCTCAACAAACTATAAAGCTTGGGGATTGATTTTAGCAGGAATTATTACCTTAGTTCTAGTTGCTAATTTGGTTGCACTAGTTTTTGGTTTAATAATCGGAGCCGCAATCATTATTTATGGAATATTAATCCTAAATAAAATAGGCACAGAAACTGGGATTTATAAAAGTAGATTTAAAAATGAAATAATTGGTGCAACTTTACGTGCTATCGACCCAAATTTAACTATTAGCCCTTCAGAAGGAATCTCGGAAACTGAGTTTACTTTTTCTCAACTTTTCACTAATTCTCCAGATCGTTATTTTACAGAAGATTTGATAACTGGTAAAATAGATAAAACCAGTTTTTATTTTGCAGAAGTACATGCAGAATACAAAACAGAAACACATACCAAAAACGGCAGACAAACCCATTGGCACGAAATATTAAAAGGAATTATTTTTACAGGAGACTTTAATAAAAACTTTAATGGCGTAACTATAGTTAGACCAAAAGATTTTGGCGCATCGCTTAGTGCTTGGTTTGCTAAAAATGTATACTCTTTTGGAGATAAGACTGTGGTTGACTTAGAGAATGAAACATTTAATAAAAATTTTGTTGTGTATAGTAATGATCAAATTGAAGCACGCTATATTCTAACACCAGCTTTAATGGAAAGAATTGGGCAGTTAAACCAGCGTTGTGCTCATACCGTTTCATTATCATTCATTAATGCTAACATGTATATTGCTTTTCCATTAGCTAAAAATTATTTTGAAGCACCTATTTATAAAACTTTATTAAAACCAAATCTATTAGATGATGATCTTTCTGTTTTATCGTTTATGTATGATATCGTTCACGAACTAGATTTAAATACCAGAGTTTGGAGCAAAGTTTAAATAAGCTATTTCAATTTAAAAACAAAAAAATCCCTTGGCATGCACCAAAGAATTTTTTATATCTGATTTCTGTTTTTTTTTATTTAGACAAATAAAGTGATTTTTCTTTCACCAACTTACGGAAATAAGGGTCTTCTAAATCTTTAATGAAATGAATTGCCTCTCCCGTAGATTTCATTTCTGGCCCTAATTCTTTAGTTACTTCAGGGAATTTATCGAAAGAGAAAATAGGTTCTTTAATTGCAAAACCTGTCAGTTTACGTACAATTTTAAAGTCTTTTAATTTATTTACACCCAACATTACTTTTGCAGCAATGTTAATATATGGTACGTCATAAGCTTTAGCAATGAAAGGAACTGTACGAGACGCCCTGGGATTTGCTTCAATTACATAAACCTTATCATCCTTAACAGCAAACTGAATGTTTAATAAACCAATAACATTTAAGGCTTTAGCAATTTTTATAGAGTAGTTTTCCATATCTGCAATTACCTTATCAGACAAACTAAAAGGAGGTAAAACTGCACTAGAATCCCCAGAGTGTATACCTGCAGGTTCTATATGCTCCATTAAACCAACAATATGCACATCATCGCCATCGCTAATAGAATCAGATTCTGTTTCTTCTGCTCTATCTAAGAAATGATCTATCAAAACAC